>DATBKR010000109.1:0-2707 GCA_036555805.1 Hyphomicrobiaceae bacterium
GTCGGCCTGCTCGCGCCAGTAGTGGGTGCGGTCGGCGAGGCCCAGCCGGTGCGCGATGCTCGCCAGCCGGTCGCACGCCACCCAGCACATGGTGGCCGAGTGGGTGTGCACGCGCTGGCGCCGCCGGTACTCCCACGGGCCCGCATCGGGCTCGAAGGCGAAGCGGCGAGCCTGCGCGCCCAGCGGCTCGAGGCGGCGGAAGAGGGCGGCATCGCCCATGCGCGGCAGGCGTTCGTCGATGAACATCTGCGCCGCGCCCAGGATCACGCTGCCGTACGAGTCGTGCTGCATCTGTTCGGCCGCCTGGTTGCCGATGCGCACGGGTCCCATGCCCTGGAAGCCCGCGAGGTCGGTGGCGAAGCGCTCCTCCAGCGGATCCACCGGGACGATGCCGTAGACCGGCCGCAGCGGGCGCTCGGCCTCCACCGCGATGTTGGTGATGTAGTGGATGTACTCTTCCATGGTCTGGGTGGCGCCAAGGCGGTTCAGCGCCTTGATGACGAAAAACGCGTCGCGCAACCAGCAGTAGCGGTAGTCCCAGGTGCGCTGCGAGCCCGGCGCCTCGGGGATCGAGGTCGTGTGCGCCGCGATGATGGCCCCGGTCTCCTCGAAATTGCAGAGCTTGAGCGAGATGGCGGCGCGGATCACGTCGGCCTGGTACTCCAGCGGCACGGCGAGCGAGCGCGTCCAGTCGAGCCAGTAGGCCCGCGTGCGCTCGAGGAATTCCTGCGCGGCCGTCTCCACCGCCGCCTCGAACGGCTCGTCCGGGCCGAGGATGAGGTTGACCGGCTTGATGAGCGCGAACGCCGCCTCGTGGGCGATGTAGGAGAGCGGGGCGTCGGTGGTCAGGCGGACCGTGTCGACGCCCCCGGCGTAGCGGATGTGGTTCGACCCCAGCGCCCGGCTTACGGCGGGCTGGCCGTAGTTGAACGTCGGTCGCACCCTTATCTTGATGCGCGGCAGCCCACCGGCCGGCTCGATGCGGCGGAAAATCTGGGGCGGGTTGAAGACGCGCTCGAAGCGCCGGAACCGCGGGATGAAGTCGGTGATGGTGATGGCATTGCCGGCGCCGTCGCGGACGGTGGTACGGACGATGGCGGTGTTGCGCAGGTAGGCGGCCTCGTGGGCCACGGCGCCTTCGAGGCACACGTCGCAGAACCCCTTCTCCTCGTCGCCGGCCAGGAGGCGGGAGAAGACCGGGTCGGAGTCGAAACGCGGAAAACACCACCAGACGAGGCGCCCCCTCGTGTCGAGCAGCGCTGCCGTGCGGCAGTTGCCGATCACGCCCAGATCGAGAGGAGGGGCTTTCGCTGCGTCCGACGCCATTTACCTTGATCCGTGGAAAGTGCGGGGGGAGGGAGGGGGCTCGTCCCGGCGCCCCCCCGGAGCCGCAGCGAACTAGCCTAATCAACTGCGACCAGAGCAAGGCGCCGCGCTGAAACTTCATTAATTGGGAAATTCCGGGGCCGAAACGGCGTCAACGCTGTCTACGTCTCCCGTGTACGGCAAGGACTCAGCTCGCACTTCTCCCGGAACCGGATGCGGGTCAGGGGCGTTTTGAGTGCGAGCCACCGCGCCCGCTCCCCCCGGGCGATTTGGCCTTTCCCCCCAACGGGTCAAGGTGGCAAATAGGGGCGCCGTCATCGTCCCCCTCCCGAAGCAGACGGCGCCCCTCCCTCTTTCTTGAACCCGTCATCCCGGAAGCTGAGGCCCCGCAGAGGCCGAAGCTATCCAGGATCTCGCGACGCAAGTCGTGACCTCCTGGAGCTCCCCCCCCATGGCCTCCCTTGGGGCCTGCTCGCCCTCGGCTCGCATCGCCCCGGGGGAATCCCTGGCCGGGATGGCAGATGCCATACTTGCCGCCTTTCCCGCCAGGGGCTACATCGCAGGCTGAGCCGCAACGATAGGAGCGAGCCAGCTTGAAGGAATTCGAGGTCCGGCCGGATCCGGACGATCCGCGCCTGTCGGTCAGCGTGCCCGGCATCGACCACGAGGGCCGTGCGGTGGAGACGTCGGTGGTCACCGAGCGTCCGCTGACGCTGTTCCTCAACGGCCAGGAGATCGTGACGATGATGACCATCGGCGATCGCCCCGACCTGCTGGCCGTGGGCTACCTCTTGAACCAGAACATGCTCAAGGCTGACGACGAGATCACCGGCATCGACTGCGACGAGGACATCGCCACCGTGGTCGTGCGCACGCGCCGCAAGACCGACTTCGAAGACAAGCTCAGGAAGAAGACGCAGACCTCGGGCTGCGCCCAGGGCACGGTGTTCGGCGACCTGATGGAGGAGTTCGACCAGGTCCGCCTCGATCCGGACGCACGGGTGAAGACCTCGTGGCTCTATCAGCTCACGAAGAAGATCAACACTGCCCCCAGCCTCTACCTCAAGGCCGGCGCCATCCATGGCTGCGTGCTGGCGCACGAGGACCAGCCGCTCGTCTACATGGAGGACGTGGGCCGCCACAACGCGGTGGACAAGATCGCCGGCTATATGTTCCTCAACCGTATCACCCCGGACGACAAGATTTTTTACACCACCGGCCGCCTCACGTCGGAGATGGTCATCAAGACCGTGAAGATGCGCATTCCCGTGCTGGTGTCGCGCTCGGGCTTCACCGCCTGGGGCGTGGAACTGGCGCAGAAGGCCAACCTCACCCTGATCGGCCGCGCCCGCGGCAGGCGCTTCGTGGCGCTGGCCGGCCT
>DATBKR010000110.1:0-5905 GCA_036555805.1 Hyphomicrobiaceae bacterium
AGGCTCACCTTGCGCATCAGGCCGGCGACGCGCTCCGTGCGCTCCTCGTGACCGGCGCCGATGCCGAACGCCTCCAGCCCCTCGGCAATGGAGTCGCGCACGGTGGCTCGCGGATCGAGCGCCGACCCCGGGTCCTGCATCACGATCTGCAGGCGGCGCCGGTAGCGGTGGAACTCGGCCGGCGGCAGGGTGGGGAGGTCGACGCCCTCGAACCAGACGTTGCCGCCGGTCGGCTCGATCAGCCGCAGGATGGCGCGCCCCACCGTGGTCTTGCCGCAGCCCGACTCGCCCACCAAGGCCAGCGTCTCCCCGCGCTGGATGCCAAGATCGACGCCGTCCACCGCCTTCACGTGGCCCGTCACGCGCTGCAGGATGCCGCTGCGGATCGCAAACCAGGCCTTGAGACCGCGCAGTGCCAGCAGCGCTCCGCCATCCGCAGCGGTCATGGGCGCGCCTCCCGTTCGACGAGGTGGCACCAGGCAGCCTGCGTCGGCGACACCCCCGTGCGCACCGGCGCGTCGCTGCGGCAGCGGTCGAACGCGTGCGGGCAGCGCGGATGGAAGCGGCACGCCACCGGCCACTGCCCGGGACGCGGCACCGTGCCCTCGATCTCATCGAGCCTGTTGCCGCGTGTTTCGGGCCTGGGGATGGAGCGCAGCAGCCCCTGCGTGTAGGGGTGCCGCGGCCGGCTCAGCAGCTCCTCGCGTGCGCCCTCCTCCACGATCTCGCCGGCGTACATGACGGCCACCCGGTCGGCCACCGCGTTCACCACTCCGAAGTCGTGCGTGATGAGGAGCACCGCGGCGCCGGTGGTCGCGGCCAGGCTGCGGATCAGCTCCAGGATCTGGGCGCGGATGGTGGCGTCGAGCGCCGTGGTGGGCTCGTCGCAGATGAG
This sequence comes from Hyphomicrobiaceae bacterium, assembly GCA_036555805.1. Classification (GTDB taxonomy): domain Bacteria; phylum Pseudomonadota; class Alphaproteobacteria; order Rhizobiales; family Hyphomicrobiaceae; genus AWTP1-13. The sequence continues at coordinate 896 of DATBKR010000110.1, forward strand.
GAGCCGCGGCTGCATGGCCATGGCCATGGCGATCATCACGCGCTGCTTGAGCCCGCCCGAGAGCTGGTGCGGGTAGGCATCGACGCGCATCTCGGGGTCGGGGATGCCCACCGTCTGGAACAGCTCGACGGTGCGCCGGCGCGCCTCGCCGGCCGGGACCCTGGCGTGCAGCCGGATCGCCTCCCCCACCTGGGCGCCCGCCGTGGTCACCGGATTGAGGCTCGTCATCGGCTCCTGGAAGATCATGCCGATCTTGCCGCCGCGTACGTTGCGCATCTCCGTCACGGGCAGGGAGAGCAGGTCGCGGCCGGCGAAGCGGATGCGGCTCTCGGTCTCGATCAGGCCCGGCCGAGGCACCAGGCGCATGATGGCCAGCGCCGTGATCGACTTGCCGCAGCCCGACTCGCCCACGAGCGCCAGCGTCTCGCCCGGCGCAAGCGCCAGCTGCACCCGGTCCACCACACGCACGCGCCCGCCCTCGACGGGAAATGAGACGGCCAGGCGGTCGATCTCCAGGAGGGGCGGGCTCATTGGGTATCCCTGCGCGTGCGGGGGTCGGCGATGTCGCGCATGGCGTCGGCGATGGTGTTGACGGCGAGCACGAGGACGAACAGCAGCGCCGCCGCAGCGGTGATGTTCCACCAGATGACGGGCGTGCGGGAGAGCTCGTTGCGCGCCTGGTCGATCATCTGGCCCCAGCTGCCGTCGATGCCGATGCCGAGGTATGAGAGGATCGTCTCGGTCAGCACCAGCCCGGTGAACGTGAGGGCGAACGTGATGATGACCAGATGGGCAAGGTTGGGCAGGATGTGGCGCACGATGATGCGGAAATCCGATACGCCGAGCGCCCGCGCGGCGGAGACGTAGTCGGCCTCGCGCAGCTTGAGCGTCTCGCCGCGCGCGAGGCGGCAGAAGCCCACCCAGCTGGTGACACCGAGCGCCACGCACACCTGCAGCGTGCCCTTGCCGAGCACCGTGATCAGCGCGATCAGCAGGAGCAGGTTCGGCACCGACGCGAGCAGCGTCATGACGAAGAACACGCCGTCGTCCATGCGCCGGCCGAAGTATCCAGCCGCCACCCCGAACAGCAGGGCAAGGGGGATGACGATCAGGCTGGTGAATACTCCGATCAGCAGCGCCACGCGCACGCCCTTGAGCGCGCGGTAGACCACGTCGCGGCCCAGGATGTCGGTGCCGAGCAGGTGAGTGCCGGGATGCTTGAGTGGCTGGCCGCCGTAGAAGGCCACCTTGGCGAGCGGTGCGGAATAGCTCGCCTCCCGGAAGGCGTCAGGTCGAAAAATGCGGTCGATGACGGTGCGTGGCTGATATGCCGCCACGCCGTCGCCGCCGCCGACCCAGGCGATTGCATCGAGCAGCGCGATGAACACGAACACGCCCACCACTATGATCGCCACCCGCCGCCGCCGCCACAGCTCGACGGCGCTCTCCCGCCAGAACCGGCTCCGCGCCACCGCGCGCGCCAGCGACACGGCCCCCATGACCAGCAACACGACCGTGATGTTGGACAGCCAGTGCACGGCCTATCCTCGTGCCGTAGGTTGGGTCGAGCGCCAGCGAGACCCAACATGGAGCCCGCTCTTGGAGGGTGTTGGGTCTGCGCTTCGCTTGACCCAACCTACGGCACACCGACAGCCCATCAGCTGAGCCTCACTCTGGGATCGGCGAGGGCGTAGCTCACGTCGGTCAGCATCTGCCCCGCGATGAACGCCAGGGCGCCCAGATAGACGATGGTCCTGAGCATGGCGAAGTCGTTGCCGTTGAGGGCATCGACCGTCAGCGAGCCGAGCCCGGGGATGCCGAAAAACGACTCCAGCAGCAGCGCCCCGGTGAACAGGAAGGGGATGGCCATGACCACGTTGGTCAGGATCGGGATCAGCGCGTTGCGCAGCACGTGGGCGAGCATGACGCGGGCGTCGCCGGCACCCTTGGCCCGCGCCGTGCGCACGTAGTCGCGGTTCATCTCCTCCAGGAACACGGTGCGGTAGAGCCGCACCTCGGGGCCGAACCCCATCACAAGCCCGATCAGCACTGGCAGCGCCAGGAAACGGGCGATCACCGCGGCATTGGGGTCGAATCCGGAGACGGGGAACCATTTGAGCAGCAGGCTCAAGAGGAACTGCCCGCCGATGATGAACAGGAGCCCAGCCACGCTCATGGTGACCACACACGCCAGAAGCACCGCGCGGTCGATGTAGGTCTCGCGGAAGAACGCCGCCACCAGCGCGATGCCGATGCCGAGCACGAGTCCCAGCACGAACAGCGGCAGTGTCAGGCTGAGGCTGGGCCCCGCGCCCTCCCGCAGGCGCCTGGCGATGGGTTCGTCGCCGTTGTCGCTGCGGCCGAAGTCGAAGGTGATGAGGCGCCGGAAGTGATCGAAGAGCAGCGTATCGGTGTAGCACCGTCCGTCGAGCAGCGCATGCGCGCTGTTGAGAAACATGGGCCGGTCGTAGCCGTGGTTCTTCTTCCACTGCACGTAGACCTCGGGCCTGGCGCGCTCGCCAACGGCCTTGCGCGCGATGTCGTCGGGGTTGGTGACGCCGAAGAACAGCACGAACAGCAGCAGCATCACGCCGAACACCGTAAGCACCCCGTAGGCCAGGCGCCGGACCAGATAGGCGACCATCTACACCCGCTCCCGGTAGTAGGTGCGCACCGCCGGCACCACCGCGGCCCCGATGGCGATGAGCACGAGATAGAGCGGCCAGCGCACCGGCGCGTTCCACGCCGCCTGCAGGCGCGCGCGCAGCACCGGGTCCACGTCCTCGTACTTGTCGGTCGGCACCGAGATGCCCATCGGCCTGGAATTGATGAGCCAGTCGTGGCTCAGCACATACGATTCGGCATGGAACAGCTCGATCCACGGCCGGTCGCGCTCCAGGATCGCCAGCATCCGGCCGATCAGCTTGGCGCGCTCCCCGTCGTTCGGCCTGACCTTCATGGCGCGGTAGAGGTCGTCGAATTCGGCGTTGCAGAACCCCGCGGTATTCGGGCCGTTGTTCTTCGACCGCGCGTTCTCGCAGATCAGCAGGAACAGGAAGTTCTCCGGGTCCGGGTAGTCGGCGATCCACCCCCACTGGAAGATCTGATAGGCGCCGCGCCTTACCTTGTCCTGGAACTGATTGTAGGTGGTAGCCTTGATCTCGACGTTGAGGCCGATCTCGCGCCAGGCCGACACGAAGAACTCGTACTGCAGGAGAGCCTCGGCGGAGGTATTGCCAATGTCGAAGCTGAGCTTCAAGGGCTGCCCGGTCCTGGGGTCGATGCCGTTCTTGTAGCCCGCCTCGGCCAGCAGCCGGCGCGCGCGCTGCGGATCGGGCTGGCGGAACGGGTTGCGGTAGTCCTTGCTGTAGCCGAAGATGCCGGGCGGCAGCGGCGACTGCGCCGGCACCCCGCGCCCGTTGAGGAACAGGCGCAGGTACTGCTCGACATCGATGGCGAGGCTCATGGCCTGGCGCAGCTTGCGGCCCTTCTCGCCGGCCGGCGCGCCCAGCGTCGCGTCCTCCATGTTGAAGCCGATGTAGAACACCGACGGCTCCACCTCCTTGTCGAGGCGCATGCCGCGCGCCCTCATCTCCGGCGAGAGATCGCCTTTGACGATCACCGCATCGAAACTCTCCTTGATGATGCCGCTGTTGTCGTAATAGCCCTGCAGGAACTTGTTGAAGCGGGGGATGCCCTCCTTCTCGCGCGTGAACCTGATCTCGTCCAGGAGCGGCAGCCGGCGCCCCGCATAGGTGGGATCGATGCGGCCGGTAGCGATGTCCTCCGGGTCGATCTCGCTCGGAAACACGGTGCCCGGTGCGCCCCTGTTGGCCGGGTCCCGGCCATACCACGCGGGGTTGCGCTCCAGCACGATCCGGTATTGCTTCTCGTAAGCCCCCAGCCGGAATGGGCCGGTGCCCACTGCGGTGTCCGCGAGGTTCGCCCGACCGTCCTTGCCGTCGTAGTAGGCCACCGCCTCCCAGGGCATCGGGGTGGTGAACTGCATGGCGAACCAGTAGAGCAGTTGCGGGTTGGGCGAGGCCAGCACGAACTCGATGTCGAGATCGCCGTGCACGACGACGCCCTCGATGCCGCCCGCCCGCTTGTACTGTTCGTGCGCCGGCAGCGCCGCGAACGCCGGATCGGCCTTGCGCATGTCCACGAGGCGCTTGCCGAAATCGGCGAAGCCCAGCACGTCGGCAAAGGTGCCGGCCACCGGGCTGTTGACGGCCGGATCGGCCAGGCGTGCGAACTGGAACGCCACGTCCGCCGCCTTCACCTCGCGCGTGTCGCCGCCCTTCTGACTGAGCGCAAAGCAGGGATCGCGATGGAACAGGATGCCCGGCCGCAGCCGGAAGCGGTAGCTTTGACGCCCGTTGGGCAGCGTCTGCGGCACGGGCACCGCCTCGGCGAGGCCCGGGATCAGCTCGTACGGCCGCTTCAGATAGTGGTACTCGAGCAGGGTGCCGAAGACGTTGCCGGTGACGATGTGCTCGGCCGTGGTGTAGGCGACGGCCGGATCGAGCGTCTTGGGCGCCTCGACGAACGAGGAGTAGAGCACCCGCTTGTCGCCGTCGGACGCGGGATAGGGGTCGTTGGTGCAGCCCGACGCCAAAAGCGAGGCCGAGAGCAACCCGCAAAGCCCCACAACGATTGTGCGCCGCACGGTCCTACCTCAAAACCCAAGTCGCCTACATGCCACCCGCGCGACGCCCGATCAATAGCGGGGGATCGGGGTCAGACCCCTCGCGGGGACCTGGAGATTCCAGAAAGGTTGAGGCGAGGGTCTGACCCGTATACGTCTGCACGCCCGGCGGGGCTGCCGCGGCCCAAAGGACTGATCGCGCTGCCGCGCGCTCTAGGCTAAGGACACTTCGGACAATAACCGCTACCTGGGGCGCGGCTTGATCGTGTAGTTCCACTCAGGATGGAACGCATCGCCGGTGATGTCGAGGGCGGTCATTTCGGTGTCGCTGACCTTGATGCCCTTCTCGTAGGTGCGCTCGT
>DATBKR010000111.1:0-1806 GCA_036555805.1 Hyphomicrobiaceae bacterium
GGGTTCTCGCAGATGTGCACCGCCAGCGCCGCGTACTCGGTGGGGCTGCCGAGGCGGGCCGGGAACGGCACGGACGCGGCCAGCGACTTCCTCGCTTCCTCGGACAGGTTGTCGAACATGGGCGTCAGGAACAGGCCCGGCAGGATGGTGCACACGCGGATGCCGTTCTGGGCAAGGTCGCGCGCCACCGGAAGGGTCATGGAGTAGACGCCGCCCTTGGAGGCGGAATAGGCCACTTGGCCGATCTGGCCGTCCTGGGCCGCCACCGAGGAGGTGCACAGCATCACGCCGCGTTCGCCGTCGGCGTTGACGGGGTCCGTGGCCTGCATGCCGGCGGCCGACTTCGACATCATCAGGAAGGTGCCGATCAGGTTGACCTGGACCACCTTGGTGAAGAGCGCGAGGTCGTGCGGCTCGAAGGCGCCCGTCTGCTTGTTGCGCGAGGTGATGCGACGGGCGATGCCGATGCCGGCGCAGTTGACGAGGATGCGCTCCTGCCCGTGCGCCGTGCGCGCGGCAGCCAGCGCCGCATCCACGCTCGCCGCGTCGGTGACATCGCCCTTGACGAAGATGCCGCCCAGCTCCTTGGCCAGCGGCTCGCCCATGCCGGCGTTGAGGTCGAGCAGCGCCACCCTGACGCCCTTGGCGGCCAGCGCCCGCGCCGTCGCCGCGCCCAGGCCGGACGCTCCCCCGGTGATGACCGCGGCGATATCCTTCGAAAGTTGCATCTTCCCTGCGTCCCTTTTGCTCTTCGTCGGCGCCTGCGCCTGCCCCGTTCCGGCGCCCTGCCCCGCGCGGACACTAGGTGTCGCCGGCGCCAGGGTAAAGCGCCCGATCCCGCTCGGTCAGGGGCCCCAGGAGACGAATTGGTATCCGACCACCGCCGCGTTGTACACCGCATGGGCGGCCATCGGGCCGATCAGCAGGCGCGTGCGGTCGTAGACCAGCGCTGCAACAACGCCGAGCCCGAAGACCGGGATGACGGCGATGGGCGGGTGCACCAGGGCGAAGATGGCGGCGCTGGCAAGCACCGAGACGGCAACGCCGAGCGTGCGCCGCAGTCCGCCGAAGATGAGACCGCGGAAGATGAACTCCTCGAAGACCGGCGCGGCCACCACCGCCAGCGCCAGCAGCCAGAGCCCGTCGTCGGGGCCGAAGAGCGCACTCTCCCGCGCGCTCTGGAAGAGCGACGTGTTCCGCACGAGGTGCACATAGACGAGGGCGCCCAGTGCCGCGACCGCCCCGGCGCCCGCGCCCCAGGCCGCCGCAGGGGCGTTGCCGGCGCCGAGGACGACAGGCACCCCCTCTGCCTTCAGGCGCGCGAACGCGAACTGCATCAGCAGGAACGTTGCCCCGCCGGCGATGATGAACGCCACCAGCACGACGCTGCCCGTCACCTTCTGGCCGTTGAGGACGTAGACGAGCGTCACCAGCACCTGCAGCACGAAGAACATCAGCGCGGCGATCAGGCCGTCGGACAGCGACACGCGCGCCGGCGGGGAGGCCGACGGGTCGAGCAGGTAGGGCAGGTGGTCGCGCGCCTTCTGCCACAGGGCGAAGCCGAGAAGGGCGGTGAGCACCATCAGGGCGGCGCGCTGCCAGACGCTGCTGGCGTAGATGGCGTAGGCGTAGATCGAGGCCAGCAGCATGTAGAGGTAGATGTAGCTCGGCCGCACGCGCCGCTGCACCTCCTGCGCCAGCGGATCGCTGCCGAACACACCGAGCGATGTGGCGATCACGGCGTAGATCGGCACGCCCAGCAGCACCACGACGGCGAGCCCCAGGAGCTTCAACGACACGCCCCCG
>DATBKR010000112.1:0-9369 GCA_036555805.1 Hyphomicrobiaceae bacterium
TGGATCGTCAACGTCGCCTACGTCTGGTACAGCGGCGGCGAGCTTTCCGACTACACCGGTGTCGCGATCACGCTGGTGCTGGTGGTCGTCGGGTTCCTGCCGCCGCTGCTGGAGTTGCGTAGCAAGGTCACCCACGCCGTCAGTGCGGAGATGACGAGCCTGCGCGGCCGCCTCGACGGCCTGCTCAAGCACGCGTCGCCCACGGGGGCCGACGCGGTGCATCCGACGGCGCGCGCGTTGGAGGAGCGGCTCGACGAGGCGCTCGTCATGCTCCGCATCTCCTACCTGGAGAAGCTCTACGCCCAGCTCGGTCAGAGCGAGGCAACGGACATCGTGGTGAAGCTCCTGGTGCCGCTCACCACCGTCGCCTGGTACGGATACAAATATTACAAGGGGCTGCCGTAGGGCGACGCGGGCAAGGGCTGGCGACATGACGGACAACCTGCGTGGCATGCTTGCGATATTGGTCGGTTCCACGACGTTCGTCGGGCACGATGCGGCCGTGAAGCTCGTTTCAGCCGAGCTTCCGTCGAGTGAAATCATTGTTCTGCGGGGGTTGCTAGCCACACTGATGATGGGGGTCGGTGTCGTTGCTTTGCGTGCGACGATGCCGCTTTCGATATTATTCCAGCCGCTCATGCTGTTGCGCGTGCTGACTACGGCGGGAGCCACGGTCTTCATCGTACTGGCGCTGCGCTATCTGCCCCTGGCGACGGCGACTACGGTCCTTCAGGCGACGCCGCTGATGGTAACGGCCGGCGCCGCCTTTCTGTATGGTGAGATCGTGGGCTGGCGGAGGTGGGCGGCCGCGTGCGCGGGCTTCTTGGGCGTGGTGCTCATCGCAAGGCCGGGTGGCGATTTCGGCAGGGCCGCCTATCTGATCCTGCTCGGGCTGTTGTGCACCACGGCGCGCGATCTCTCGACTCGTGGTTTGCCTAAGAACATTCCGTCCATATTCGTCGCTACGGCCAGCGTCGCGGCGGCCATGCTGTCGGGCTTTGTCATATTGCCCTTCGGTCCCGCCTGGACTGCGCCCACGCCGTGGGCCTGGGCGGTGCTTACAATCTGCGCGGCGTGTGTATTCGTTGCGACGACGCTGATGACTATGGGACTTCGCACCGGAGAAATCCCGGTGGTGGCGCCGTTCCGCTACGCGCCGGTGCCACTGTCGGTGCTCCTCGGCTACTGGTTATGGGGCGATGCGCCTGACAAGGCAGCCTGGCTGGGTATCATGCTGGTGCTCGGCGCTGGGCTCTACACATTGCACCGCGAGCGCGCCAGCTGGAAGGCACGCGAAGTCCGCACCGCGCCATAACTCGGAGCATGCGCAGGCGGTGAAGCTGTCCGGTCTGCGCCCACCTGCGATTGTCGCGCCGTCAACCCGAAGGTTGCGCCGAGATCGGCCAACTACCACCTTGCCGGCAGCGTATTCAGCCCCCGCAGGACGAACGTCTGCCGCCAATCCGGACGCTCCGCGTCGTCGAGCTTCAGACCTGGCAACCGGCGCAGCAACGCATTTATGGCGATTTCTCCCTCGATGCGGGCGAGCTGTGCGCCAAGGCAGTAATGGATGCCGCCGCCGAAGGACATCGGCCGGATATTCGGCCGCGCAATGTCGAGCCGGTCCGGATCGGCATAGACGCCGGGGTCGCGGTTGGCAGCGCCAAGGAGGCACAGCACGGACTCGCCCCCGGCAATGTCAACGCCGCCGACCGAGACGTCCTCCAGAGCGGTGCGGCCCGTCAACTGCACAGAAGAGTCGTATCGTAGCAGTTCCTCGACGGCATTGGCGATAAGCGTTGGGTTCTCCTTGAGAAGCCGCAGCTGGTCGGGATTGCGGTAGAGCGCCAGCAACCCGTTGCCGATCAGGTTCACGGTAGTCTCGTGCCCCGCGCCGAACAGCAGGATCACATTGGCCGTCAACTCCTCGTTCGTAAGCTTGTGCCCCTCCTCCTCGGCGTGCACCAACTGCGTGGTGAGATCGTCGCCCGGCTGGCGGCGGCGCAGCTCGAACAGGTTGTGGAAGTAGGCCGCTGTTGCCAGATTGTCGTTATTCGCCCGGTCGATCTCAGCACGGCTCAGCGGCACCGGATCGAGCAGTCGGCCGCCGGCGCGCGCCCCCGAGAAAATCATCTCGTGATCTTCTTCGGGAATGCCCAGCATGTCGCAGATCACCGTCACCGGCAGCCGCAGCGCAAAGTCGGCGATCAGGTCCATCCGACCGCGCGGCTCGACGCGATCGAGCGTGCGGTCGACGACCTCCTGAATGCGCGGGCGCATGTCCTCCACGCGCCGGGCCGTGAATGCCTTGACGACAAGCCCGCGCAGTCGGGTATGGTCCGGCGGGTCCAGCTGCAGCATCCAGTGCCGCATGCTGCGGTAGACAGGTTCGTCGAGCACCTGCGGACCGAACCGACGCGTCATGCGGCCGACGAAATCCTTGCCGAAGCGCTTGTCTCGCAGCACGAAGCCCACGTCCGCGTGCCGGCTCGCCACGAAGACGCCCAGGGGCGAACGGTGGACGGGGTCGAGCGTCCGCAGCCGATGGTAGTAGGGATAGGGGTTGGCGATGACGTCCGGCGACAGCGGATTGAAGAGCGGCTCCGCCTGCGGAACCTCAACGGTCGGCATCGGTTGGCTCATGGCGCTTGTTCCCGGTCTCCGCTCTGCTGCCAGTCAACATAACACATCGCAGGCAGGAAGAACGCCGAACGGCCCACTGCCGCCGATCACTTTATTCGACCGCCAGCCAAGCTACAATTTGCGCGTGACAAGATACATGGCGATCCAGGGCTGCCAGATGACGATCACGAGGCACACGAACATGATCAGAATGAAGGGGACGGCAGCCCGGCAAAGCAGGCCGAAGCCCTGCTTGAAGGCGCCCATCGCGACGATCAGGTTGAGGCCGACCGGCGGCGTGAGGTAGCCGATCTCCAGGTTGAGGATCATGATCAGGCCGAACAGCACCCGGCTGTAGCCGTAGGACTCGGCGAGTGGCGCCAGCAGCGGGGCCAGCACCAGGATCGCCTCTCCCGTCGTCATCAGGCAGCCGACGATCAGGAGGAGGATATTGACCAGAACCATGAACATCACCGGGCTTGTGATGTAGCCCTGCATGAAGTCGACGAGCGTCTGCGGAACGCGGTGCTCGATCAGAATGATGTTGAGACTGAGCGCCACGGCGATCAGGGGGAACAGCGAGCCGCCGAGCCTCGAGGTCTCAAGCACGACGTTGTAGAAGTCGATCGGCTTCAGCTCCTTGTAGATGAAGATCTCGACCGCCAGGGCGTAGGCGAGCGCAACCGCAGCCGCTTCGGTGGCCGTGAAATAGCCGGAGTAGATGCCGCCCAGCAGGATCACCGGCATCAGCGTCGCCCAGATGCCGTCCTTGAAGGCGAGCCAGAATTCGGCGAGGTCGAAAGGCGCAGTCGGCATGCCCCAGTTGAACCACACGGCATAGGCGGCGAGCGCCAGCGTGATGAGCAGGCCCGGGCCGAAGCCCGCGGCGAACAGGTCCGTCACGGACGTTTCGGTGACGAGCCCGTAGATGATCATCGGAATCGACGGGGGGATGATGATGCCGAGCGTGCCGGCCGACATGATGGCGCCGAGGGAGAACTTGTTGTCGTAGCCCGCCTGGCGCATGGCCGGGTACATGATCGAGCCGATCGCAAGCATGGTGACGATCGACGACCCGGAGATGGCGGCGAACACGGCGCAGGAGAGGATGGTCGTGACCGCCAGCCCTCCGGGCAGCGGCTTGGCCACAGCAGCGAGGATGCGGATCAGCCTCTGGGCAATGGAGCCGCGCGTCATCGCATTGCCGCACAGGATGAAGAGCGGGATCGACAGGATCACCTCCTTGTCGAGCCCGACCCACATGTCCTCGATGATGTCCTCCAGGTGGCCGCGCCCCCAGAACAGGTGCACGCAGGCGGCGGCAGCAAGCAGGATGACGAGCAGCGGCTGGCGCAGCGCCAGCAGGCCGAGGACCGAGCTGACGAGGCCCAGCACCTTCATTCCTGGAACTCCGGCGTCGCCGGCTTGAGGGTGGGCCAGGCGGCGTACAGGAAATAGCGCCCCGCGGCGGAGAGGAAGCCCAGCGGGATGGCGAGCTGGATCGGCCACACCGGCCAGTCGAGCACCGGCGCCCTCAGATCGGTCTTGAAGGAGGAGCCGACGAACTTGAGCCCGAACCAGGTGACGCCGACAAGAAACAGGCCCGTGAGCAGGTCGGCCGCGCGGTCGAAGGCCGGCTTCCACTGCGGCGGCACCCAGCCGGCCGCGAAGCCTGGAACGATATGGGCCCCCGTGGCTGTCGCGATGCCGATGCCGGCGAAGCTGCCGATCACCAGCGCGAAGATCGACAGCTTCTGGGAGGTGAAGATGCCGGTCGGCCCCGGGTCGAACCCGATCAGGCGCAGGAACGGCCCAAGAAACTCGCGGCCGAGCACATCCAGGATAAGGATACCAGCGATGAATCCGAAGCACGCGACCGCAAGCCAGCATTCACCCTTGTGCCAGGCATCGGCGAGCTTGCGAGCGGAGAGCGGGGGCTCCGGCCCGGACCACCATGTTGGCAACGTTCGTGGCAATCTCTCCTGCAGAGGGCCCCAAACCTGCTGCAGCAATCGTTGCGCCCGATGCAGGGTCCGACACAGCATCGGCAGCAACAGGCTCCAAGCCTGCCGAAGGGCATCCCCGATCGCCTGCACCCGGAGCCGCAGCCGCTGTTGCAACGGTGCCCAATCGACGCCGTGCAATGCGCTTGCGCCCCGTCGCCACCAGCGCAGCAGTCTCGTCTGCAACAACCGCAAGTCCATGAGCCGCCGCCCCCAAGGAACCAGACTCCGCCGGCTACGTCAGAGCGAGCGGAGTTTCGTGCGGGTCCTCTGTCGGAATGCTACGGCGAGCAGGCCTTGATGCCGTCCTGGATCGCCTTCCAGTAGGCGTTCGCCTCGCCGCCGACGGCGGCCACCATCTTCGGCCACGCTGCCTCGATGCCCTTGCGCCACACTGCGCGCTGCTCGCGCGTGATCTCGACAATGGTGCCGCCGGCAGCCTTGTGCATCTCGCGGATCTTGCCCTCGAAGCCGCGCACCTCGGCACGCAACTGGGAGGCCGGCGTCATCGTCCCGCTGGCGGCAAGCACTTTCTTGTGCTCGTCGGAGAGCTTGTCGTAGATGGCCTTATTGATGAGAACGACGCTGCCCTGGTCCTGATGCTGCGTCATGGTCACCACCGGCGCCAGCTTCGCAAGGCCCGAGAAGAAGTAGTAGGTCGGCCCTGAATCGGCCACGTCGATCAGCCCGGTCTGGAAGGCAGAGTTCCACTCGGTCACCGGCAGCGGATTGGGGTTGGCGCCGAACTGGCTCCACATGAAGGCCGCGACCTTGTTGGGCGCCGAGCGCGCCTTGAGGCCTTTGAGGTCATCGGGCGAGATGAAAGCCTTCTTGCCGATAATGTCGGCAACGCCCACCTCGGCCCAGTTGAGCATCACCACGCCCTTCTTCTCGAACATGTCCTGCGTCAGTTTGGTCAGGTGCTTGTCGTAGACGCAGTCCTGCTCCTTCTGGTCCTTGAACAGGAACGGAATGCTGAGCAGCGAGAGTTCCGGCACCAGCAGCGAGCCGGCGGTGATCGAATAGCCGCCCATATCGATGCGGCCGCGGGCAACCTGGGCGACCGTGTCCTGCTCGGAACCGAGCTGCGAATTCAGGAAGGCGTTGATCTTGAGCGTGCCCTTGCTCAGCTCCTCGACCTGCTTCTGGAAGCGCAGGATCTGCATCTCCCAGACCGTCTTGGGCGGCGCGCTGGTGGCGTAGCGCAGCTCGACGGACGCGGACTGGGCCGATGCGCCGCTGGCCAAGGCCAGGCCGAGAGCGGCACAAATGATCCCCAACAAGCTTCGCAGAGTTGGCATCATGGCATGGTTCCTCCCGGAATGCGGCCACCGCCCTTGCGGCCTCTTCGTCTGTTGCGGTGTACGAAGACTGGCGCAGGCCAAGGCCGAACGCCAGGAAAAAGCGCCCGGAGCGCGCTTGGGTCCCCGAATGGCGGCGCTTGCGTGAGGCGTCAGTGGAGCTCACGCGGTCGGGCTATGTTGCCCCGCGTCCCGCGAGACTTCCCGCTGGCGTGCTGCAATGCGGCGGATGAGCGCCGCGCAGCAATCGGCGGCGGTCATCGGCAGCATGTGGCCAGCCTCGACGAGCTCCAGGTCGAGCGCAGGACAGGACGCCTTCATGGCCTGGCCGTGCTTGCGATAGTCGAGCAGCCGGTCGCCAGTGCCGAACAGGATGCCAAGCGGCTTGTCGAGCGAGGGATAGCGGCTCACATAGCCCGGCAGCACGTCATTGACTGCGACGAGATCTGAAGATGCGGCGTAGAAGGCTTTCGGGCGCAGTCCGAGAAGTCCGCCGGCGCGGAGCGGAAAATCGGGCACCACCGCTTCCGGCGCGAATACTTCCTTCAGCGTTGCCGGACCGCGCCGGATCGCGAGCGGCGTCGCTACTGTCCAGGCGACGAGATTGCGAACCAGGTTCGAGCGGATCACCAGTCGCCGGAAGATTGCGGCTACTTCCTCCTGCGCATGCGTCAGCGGCGCCACCAGCGCCAGCCCGCCGACGCAATCGGGATGGTCGAGAGCGAGGGCGAGCGAGACCGCGCCGCCGAGCGAATGCCCGACCACGAGCGGGCGCGTCAACCCGAGCGCGCCGATCAGCTTGGAGATCGCGACTGCCTGCGCGGTGAGGGTCGCGTCCGCGCCGGTGGCGCGGGTGGAATAGCCGGAGCCGGGGCGGTCCACGAGGATGAGGCGGAACTCGCCCGCGAGGCGACCTGCAAGAGCGTAGTCGAAATGCAAGAGGTTGCCGCCGAGCCCATGGATCATGACGACGGCGGGGCCGGCGCCGCCGGTATCGAGGTAGTGAATGCGCTCGCCATCGATCTCCATGAACCGGCCGCGCGGCGGGAGCGCGGCTTCAACCTTGCGCGCCGTGCTGGCCGTGAACCAGACGAGGCCGACGATCATGACGGCCACCAGCAGAACCAATGGGACGATAACGATCACGGACATCCTCCAGATCTACGGTGCCGTTCCTTACCGTCGCGGCGCGCGCCGTCTCAGAATTTTCCAATACGAGACCGGCGCAAGGCGCTCGATCAGCGCTATGACTTTGGCATCGCCGCCGACCACGACGCGCGGAGCGCGGCGCTCGACCGCTCGCACGATGATCTCGCCGGCTTCCGCCGGCGGCATGGTCAACAGGCGGCGGGCCCTCTCAAGCCGCTCTGCCATCTCGGCGTTGGTGGTGCCTGCGGGGCTGCGCGCATTCTCCGCAATGTTCGTGGCGACCCCGCCGGGGTGCACCACGCTGACGCCGACGTTGCTTCCCGCGAGCTCGAAACGCAGGGCATTGGAGAAGCCGCGCACGGCGAACTTGCTCGCGGAATAGGCGGTCTGGCCGGGCGGCGAGATCAGGCCGAAGACGCTCGACATGTTGACGATCCTGGCATCGTCGCTCGCCTTCAGATGCGGCAGGAACGCCCGCGTCAGCCGCACCGTCGCGCCGAAATTGATCTCGAACAGCCAGTCAAAATCCGTTTCGCTGATTTGCTCGAAGGTGCCGGCGAGGGCCACGCCCGCATTGTTGAAGAGCAGATCGACGCGCCCGTGCCGGGCCATGACGGCCTGCGGCAGGGCCGCCGCCGCTGCGCGATCCGCAACGTCGAGCGTGTGACAGGAGATGCGGACGGGCCCTCCTATGAGCTGCACGGTTTCCGCCAGCCCCGGCTCGCTGATATCGGCAAGGGCGAGGTGGCAGCCGCGCCTGGCCAGCGCCTGCGCGATCCCGCGTCCGATGCCGCCGCCGGCGCCGGTGATCACCGCGATGCGGTCATGAAGCGTCATTCGCCTTGGCATGGGCTTGCCGATGTCGATGTCGGTATCGTTGCAACCTGGCTACCTGAGCGGGCGGATGGAGGTCGTGGGGCGTCCTCACGTCCGCCGGTGCTGCGATGGGGCGGCACGGCGTGTGAATGCCAAGGTGCCGTCGTCGACCGATCCGAAGCGGAAGGCCAGCAGGTCCTTTGCGTAGTTCTGGTGAAGTCTCCACGGCCGCTTCGAGCCCTGCTTGGGCAGGATATCCCTGGCCCGCTGCATGTAGCCCGACGAGAGCGGCAGCGTCGCATCCGGAATCGTCGAGGGATCGTTGTTGCGTGGCGTGCAATAGGCGTATCCGCCGCGGTCCATCCTATTGAGAATGCGGCACAGGTATTCGGCCGTGAGATCGGCCTTGAGCGTCCACGATGCGTTCGTGTAGCCGAAGGTCGAGGCGAGGTTCGGCACGTCCGAGAACATCATGCCCTTGTAGGTCAAGGTTGTGCCCGGATTGACGGTCCGGCCGTCCACCTCAAGCTCCATGCCGCCCAAAAGCTTCATCACAAGCCCGGTCGCGGTGACGATGATGTCGGCGGAGAGGTCCTCCCCGGAGCGCAGCCGCACGCCGGCCTCGGTGAGGGTCTCGATCTCGCCGGTGACGACCGAAGCCTTGCCCGCGCGAATTGCCTTGAAGAGGTCTCCGTCGGGCACGAGGCAGAGCCGCTGGTCCCAGGGATTGTAGCGCGGCGTGAAGTGCTGCATGTCGATCCCGGGGCCGAGTTCGGCTTGGGCAAGCTCGATGATGGTTTGCTTGGCGGCCTCCGGCCTCCTGCGCGCGACGCCGTAGAAGTACATCTGCAGGAAGATGCTCTTCCAGCGCGCAAGCGTGTGCGCGAGGCCCTCTGGCAGCTTGGCATAGCACCAGTCGGCGACGGCATCCTTTGCCGGCCGCGCCACGATATAGGTCGGCGAGCGCTGCAGCATGGTGACGTGCGCGGCCTTGTCCGTCAGCGCCGGCACCAGCGTGACTGCGGTAGCGCCGCTGCCGATCACGACGACGCGCTTGCCGGCATAGCGAAGATCCTCGGGCCACTTCTGCGGATGCACGATCTCGCCCTTGAAGCGCTCCATGCCGGGCCAGCCGGGCATGTAGCCGGCGTCGTAATCGTAGTAGCCGCTGCACATCTGGAGGAAATTGCAGGTGTAGGTCAGCATCCTGCCGTCGGGACCCAGCACCTCCAGCGTCCAGCGCGCGTCGTCCGACGACCACGACGCGCGCTTCACCTTATGACGAAAGCGGATCTTGCCGTCGATGCCGTATGCCTGCGCGGTGTCGTTGAGGTAGCCGAGGATCGACGGGCCGTCGGCGATCGCCTTCTCGCCGCGCCAGGGCCGGAAACGGTAGCCGAGCGTGTGCATATCGGAATCGGAGCGGACGCCCGGATAGCGGAACAGGTCCCAGGTGCCGCCGAGGGTGCCGCGCGCTT
>DATBKR010000113.1:0-4712 GCA_036555805.1 Hyphomicrobiaceae bacterium
CTCGTCGCCGATGCCGGGCTGCCCCCGCCAGGTCGTGACCAGCAGCGTTGGTATGCGAAAGGGTGCGTTGAGAGATGTCAGCGGATTGACGGCGTTGCCGAGACCGGAATTCTGGCACATGACCACCGTGTTTCGCCCCGCGAGCCAGGCGCCGGCAGCGATGGCGACCGCCTCGCCTTCGCTGGCCGCGCCGACATAGGTGAGTCCCGAGCGGCTGAGCGCGCCATTGATCAATGGCGTCAAGAAGCTGCAGGGCACGCCGGTATAGAAGTCGAAACCGTGACGGGCGGCCGCAGCGAAGAACTCCGCAGCGCTTATCATTGCCGATCCTCACGTGAAATTGCGCGCGACGGAGAGATCGTCCAGTGTGTCGACGTCGAGCCAGTGGCCTGTAATGTAGTGAACGAAAACCGGGTGCTTGGCTGCCAGCCGCGTGATCAGCGTCGGCATATCCATACCGTCCATTTTTCCTTCGACTTCGATGAGGTCCAGCTCCGCGCGCAGCCATGCCGCGCCCTGGGCGGTGAAGCGGGCCAAGCCGATCCACTCGCCGCTGCTTTGCGCCATCGCCAGATGCGGAGAGACGGCGCATAGCCGGACCGGCGCATCGTCGAGATAATTGCCCGAGAACCGTCGTTCGGCAGCAACCAGGTCACGCGGTGTCGCGCGCGCGCCCGCCAGAGTGCCCAGAGCATCGACCGCAACGACGATGTCGCCGTCCGCCGCCAACAGCCCGTCGAGGATGTAGCGGCGGAACAAGACGTCGCCGTACACAACGATGGTCTCGCCCTCGAGGCGGTGGCGGGCACAGGCCAGCGAGTAGACTTCGCCAGTGTCGGCATAGCGGTCGTTGTCGACGGTCGCGACACCATTCAAGGCGATTGCCTCCTTGCGAAAGCCGCGGACGACCGTGATGGAACGGATACCGCTGTCGGAAAGCAGCGAAACCAACCGCGAGAGCAGCGATTGCCCGCGCACGTCTACCATGCATTTGGGCTGATCGCGGGTGAGCTCGCCGAGATCGCCGCGGGCCGCGGCGAGTACGATGGCCGCCGCGGTCGCCCGCCCAGGAAGATAGCGCCGTTCCGCCGCCTCCAACTCGGCGTTGCCGACCAGACGGAAGATCTCTTGCACACTGGCCACGCGGCCTTCCACATCGCGAACCGATTCGTCCTCCCAGATCTGCCGGCAGGTGTCACGCATGGCGGTGATTGCCGCGCGCAAATTGTGGTTTGCCCAAATGACGGTCGAGATACCCGCCTGGCGGAACAGCGATGTCGGCGTCGAGTGATAGGTCGTCGGCACGATGATCAGCGGGCAACGGTTCTGCCACTGCCTGGCGAAGGCCAGGACCTCGCTCGCCGTCTTCTGCTTGGAATGGATCAGGATCGCATCCGCGCCGGCCGCATTATAGGCCTCGGCGCGCAATAGGGCCTGGTCCAGCCCGTGACCGGAAATCAGCGCTTCGGTCCGCGCCACGATCACGAAATCGTCGTCGCTCCGGCTGTCTTTTCCGGCCTTGATGCGCCCACAGAACTCTTCGATATCGGCAAGCGGCTGCCGCTCGCCGACGAATGAATTGGTCTTCGGGAACAGTTTATCCTCGATGCAGACGCCGGCGATCTGTCGCTCGCACAGCTTCCGCACCAGACGTCGTACATTGTTGAAATTGCCGTACCCCGTGTCCCCGTCGACGAGGATTGGCAGCGCCGTGGATTCGGCCATGAACTCCAGCACCTCCAGCACCTGGGTCCAGGACGCCTCGTTGCTGTCGCGCAGCCCGAGGCTGGCGGAAATCGATAACCCTGACGCCCAGACGCCCGGGAATCCTGCCTCTTCGACAATCTTCGCGGACAGTCCGCCATGCGCCTCCATGAGGAAGGTCAGAAATGGCGAGTTGATCTCAGCACGAAGCGCGGCCGCTCTGGCCGGTCGCCGGCGATCCGGCACGCAGGTTCGCGTCGGCGGCGGTGCATCCATGGCTGACTCGCGCATTGCTTCGCCCGGCACTGGATCGCGGCCCTGGTCCTGAATGGGCAGCCAGTTGCGCCAACCCGCCCCCTGCTGAGGCTCTTGCAAGGTTATCGATGCTACGCCAGAAGCTTCGTTGGCGATCCAACGGCTGCCAGGCCGCTTCCCCGCCACTGCAACAAAATATAAACGACACAGAAAAGCGGCTCTAACGCTCGACTCGCTACGTTGAGCTGCTGTTTGTTCTGGTATCACAACTCTTGAGCGAACTCGGAGCAAACTTCTACTGCTCTGTGGATAACTCGCGCCGCCGCTGCGCGGGCTTTCGAAGGGCAATATGACTAACAAAGATCATCGAATGGAAGATTGTTGCAGTTTTGGCCCAGCGAGCCATCAATCTTGTCGATGGGAACGTCGTCTGCCCGTCATTTGTCTTGCCCCGATACCGGCACCTCTACGATTAGATCTGCATGCGTTGATTTGAGTCGAGCTTCTGGCCGCTGCAGCTTTGAGTGCAGCTTGCCTGCACCCTCCAGGGTCTTGCCGAGCGGCGGACGAGCAACTCCCGGGAGCGTGTCCGAAATAGTGCCGTCGCGGAAGTCGCCGTAGATCCAGTCTTATCCGCTTCCTTACCGATGCCTCAAGTCCTCCGCAGGAGCCGCGAAATCGCACTTCGGCAACGAGGCATGAGGACCGTTCGATGGTTGATAGAATGTCATTCCACGATTTTGATCCGCATACGACTGACCGGACAGGCTCCCAGATTGCAGGAGAGAGGGCGCGAGCAGCAGTCGGGAAAGAGACTATGAGGTCAACTCCCGGATACGGGATTCTTGAGCAATGTACGAAAAGCGGATGTCGGTATTGGGTAAGAATCGGTGGGCCGAACAGCACCACCATGATAGCCGCCTCCGGTAAACAGCGCCCAGAGCCATACGCCGATAAAGGAGCGGCCGAGCGGGACGCGGAGGTGTTGCGCCAGAGGAATGCCCGCGACGTCGAGCGCAGCAGGTGGCGCCCTGGTTTCAGAACTGAGCCAGCCACGTATACCGTAGTCGAGCTGACGCTACCCAGCTACGTCGAGTGCATCGGCTAGACTGGATTGGAGTGTTTTCCCACGCAGACCGTAACTGGTCCACTCTCATCGGATGTCCACTCTCATCGGATTGCCGCGGCTGTCCCGGCGGTCTACACTATCGGCCTTGTCGGGCAATGACCAAGTGTTTGTGACGGGCGCATCGGGCTTCGTCGGCTCGGCTGTCGTGCGCGCCCTGATCGGTGCTGGTTTCGCGGTACGCGCCCTCGTGCGCGCAAGCAGCCCGCGCATTAATCTCGAAGGCCTCGACATCGAGATCCACGAAGGGGATATGCTCGACCCGGCTGCGGTCGCACACGCCGCAAGCGGCGCACGCTACGTCTTTCATGTCGCCGCCGACTACCGACTCTGGGCGCGGAACCCGCAGGACATCCTGCGCAACAACGTCGAGGGAACACGGACGGTCATCGAAGCCGCCAAGGCAGCAGGTGCGGAACGGATCGTCTACACCTCGAGCGTCGCAACGCTGAGGCCCTCAGAGGAGGGCATACCGGGCGATGAAACGAGACCGCTTGCCGAGAGCGAGGCCATCGGCAGCTACAAGCGCAGCAAGGTCGCTGCCGAGCGGCTCGTGGAGTCCGCGATCGTCAATGACGGTCTGCCGGTTGTGATCGTCAACCCGACGGCGCCGATCGGTCCTCGCGACGTGAGGCCCACGCCGACGGGGCGCATTATTGTCGAGGCTGCGTCGGCCCGCATGCCGGCATTCGTCGATACCGGACTTAACCTTGTCCATGTCGACGACGTGGCGGCGGGACACGTCGCGGCGTTGAAGAATGGGCGCATCGGCGAGCGCTACATCCTCGGAGGCGAAAACATGACGCTGGCCGATATGCTTGCGAGGATCGCGCGCCTTGTCGAGCGCCGCGCGCCGCGTGTGCGGGTCGCACGGCATCTGATCTTCCCGCTGGCTTACGCCGCCGAGGCGGCTGCCCGCATCACCGGGCGGGAGCCGTTCGTCACGCTCGACGGCTTGAGAATGGCGAAGAATCGCATGTTCTTCACCTCAGCAAAGGCCGAACGGGAGCTCGGCTACAGGGCGCGGCCTGCCGATCCGGCCATCCGCGATGCCGTCCAGTGGTTCCATAAGATGGGTTATATCCGATGACGGCCGAGCTCGACATGGCTGTGCTCGCGCTAGCCATCTGGACGTACCTGATCCTGGGCCGGGGAGGTTTCTGGCTTGGGCGCGAGCATGAGGATCGTACTCCGCTGCCCCCTGCAGGCAACGGTGAAGGCGGCGAAAACTGGCCCAGCGTCGTCGCCGTGGTGCCTGCCCGAAACGAGGCGGACATGCTGCCGCGCAGCCTCGCCTCGCTGCTTTGCCAGGACTACCCAGGCGCCTTCGCGATTGTGGTCGTCGACGACCAGAGCGAGGACGGCACCGTCGATGTGGCCCGGCGCGTCGCTGCAGACGGACGGCGCAAGGTCCGCGTGCTGCGAGGCAGGCCGCTGCCAGAAGGCTGGAGCGGAAAAGTGTGGGCGCTCGAGCAGGGTATCGCCTATGCCAAGCGCATCCCCGATCCGCCCTGGTATCTGCTGCTCACGGATGCGGACATTGCCCATGCGCCGGAAAGCCTCACGCGTCTCGTCGCCCGTGCTCGCGCGAATGCGCTGGCGATGACCTCCCTGATGGCGAAGCTGA
>DATBKR010000114.1:0-6262 GCA_036555805.1 Hyphomicrobiaceae bacterium
CCGCGCTCTCGGCGAGGAACGCGCGGTAGGCGTCGGCGATGCCGTGGCGGAGGTCGATCCGGGGGCGCCAGCCGATCGCTTTCAGCTTGTCGCCGCTCATCAGCTTGCGCGGCGTGCCGTCGGGCTTGGACGGGTCCATGACGATCTCGCCTGAGAAGCCCACGGTTTCGGCCACCAGGCGCGCGAGGTCCGTGATCGTCAGGTCCTTGCCAGAGCCGACGTTGATGGGCTCGGCATCCGAGTAGCGCTGCAGCACCGTCACGAGCGCGTCCGCGCAGTCGTCCACGTGCAGAAACTCGCGACGCGGCGTGCCAGTGCCCCACACGACGAGAGCTCGTGCGCCGCGCACCTTCGCCTCGTGCGCCCTGCGGATCAGCGCAGGCAGCACGTGGCTGCTGGCGGGGTCGTAGCTGTCGCCCGGCCCGTAGAGATTGGCCGGCATCGCCGAGATGAAGTCGCACCCCAATTGCGTTCTGTAGGCCTGAGCCAGCTTGATGCCGGCGATCTTGGCAATCGCGTACCACTCGTTGGTGGGCTCGAGCGGCCCGGTGAGCAGCGCCTCCTCGCCGATCGGCTGCGGCGCCAGCTTCGGGTAGACGCACGAGGAGCCGAGGAACAGCAGCTTCTCCACGCCCGTCTGCGCCGCGGTGTGGATGACGTTGGTGGCAATCGCCAGGTTCTCGTAGACAAACTCGGCGGGATGCGTGGCGTTGGCGAGGATGCCACCCACCCTGGCCGCCGCCACCAGCACCGCCTGCGGCCTGGCATCCGCCATCCAGCGCTCGACCGCGTCCTGGCGCGTCAGATCCAGCGCCCTGCGCTCGACCGCCACCAGCTCGCACCCCTCCGAGGCCAGCCGCCGCACCAGCGCCGCGCCCACCATGCCGCGATGCCCCGCCACCCACACGCGCTTTCCTTCCAGCGCGTAGGGGACGGAGAAGGGGACGTGCGCCCTCTGTGCCATCCACGTCGGGCTCCGCTCTGCCGCCGGTCAGCGTGCCGACCGGTCGTTGCGCCGGCTCTCCCGGCCGATCGTCTCGAGGTCGCTCGCGACCATCTCGGCCACCAGCTCCGCAAAGGTGGTCTTGTGCGTCCAGCCGAGCCTGGCGCGCGCCTTGGAGGGGTCGCCCACCAGTGCATCCACCTCGGTCGGCCTGAAATAGCGCGGGTCGATGTGCACGAGGTCCTTACCCGTCCTCGCATCGGCGCCCATTTCGTCCGCGCCTTTGCCCCTCCACTCGATGGTGCGGCCAACGCAGGCGAAGGCCCGCTCCACGAACTCGCGCACCGAATGCGCCTCGCCGGTCGCCAGCACGTAGTCGCCGGGCTCCCGCTGCTGCAGCATCAGCCACATGCCCTCGACGAAGTCGCGCGCATGGCCCCAGTCGCGGCGGGCGTCGAGGTTGCCGAGATAGAGGCGCTGCTGCAGCCCCCGCTCGATGGCCGCCACCGCGCGCGTGATCTTGCGCGTGACGAAGGTCTCCCCCCGCATCGGCCCTTCGTGGTTGAACAGGATGCCGTTGGAGGCATGCAGACCGTAGGCCTCGCGGTAGTTGACCGTGATCCAGTAGGCGTAGAGCTTCGCCGCCCCGTAGGGCGAGCGGGGCTGAAACGGCGTGGTCTCGCGCTGGGGCACCTCGACGGCATTGCCGTAGAGCTCCGACGTGGCGGCCTGATAGAAGCGGGTCTTGTCCTTGGTGCCGAGGATGCGCATGGCTTCGAGCAGGCGGAGCGTGCCGAGGCCGTCGGCGTTGGCGGTGTATTCCGGCGTCTCGAAGCTCACCTGCACGTGGCTCTGCGCTGCCAGGTTGTAGATTTCGTCGGGCTGGTGCTCCTGGATCAGGCGCACCAGGTTGGTGGCATCCGTCAGGTCGCCGTAGTGCATGAAGAAGCGGGTCTCGGCCTCGTGCGGGTCCACGTAGAGGTCGTCCACGCGTGCCGTGTTGAACGACGACGAGCGGCGCTTGATGCCGTGTACGGTATAGCCCTTGTCGAGCAGCAGGCGGGCGAGGAAGGCCCCGTCCTGGCCGGTAATGCCGGTGATCAGTGCGGTCTTGTGCGCCAAGGCTGTGCGGCTCCACGCTGCCGAGGAGGGGATGTCGCCGGCGACCCGCATCCCATCGGGATCTGCGAGACCTGCGTGCAAGAACGGGGCCTCTGAACGTGCTGCGCCCCTGACATTCAGCGCGGGGCGGCTGCCGCAGGCCGGCTCCCCAGCTTGAACGATCAGGGGGGCCGGACTATACAGCACTTCTGCCGCAGATCGAATGGGGGTTCGATCATGGAGAGGAGCGACGCGCCGGCTGCGTCCTGGATCGCCGTCAACACCAACCCGCATCGCGAGCGCCTGGTGCTCGGGAACCTGCAGCGGCAGGGACTGAACGCCTACTGCCCCATGATCCGCAAGCCCCGGTCGCACGCCCGGCGGGTCGAGACGGTCCTGCGCCCGCTGTTTCCGGGCTATCTGTTCGTCGAGGCCGGTGCGGCGCTCAAGCGCTGGCGGCCGATCCTGACCGCCCACGGCGTGCGCTCCGTTGTGCGCACGGGCGACGACCCGAGCTTCATCGACGGCGCCTTCGTAGCGAACCTCAAGATGCGGGAGGTGGACGGCGCCGTCGTACGCCCGCCGAGCCCCTATCGCGTCGGACAGGAGGTGAGAATCTCCGGCGGCCCGTTCGACGGCTTCATCAGCACCATCCTGGACCTCGACGGCAAGGACCGCCTGCTGGTGCTGCTCCAGGTGATGCAGCGCGGCATCAAGGTCAGGCTCGGGGGCGAGATGGTCACCCCGGCGTACGGGAGCGGCTGAATGCGCCCCCCCGCGGCCGTGTGCCTGGGCCTTGCAGCCAGCCTCGGGCTCCTGCTCGCCGTCGCGCCCGCGGTGCGGGCCGACAGCGACTGCCAAGTCGCCTTCGGACGGTGGGCGAAAATCAGCGGTGCACGCGTCGTGCCCAGCGCCGCCAGCGGGCGCGGCGCGTGTCTCCCGAGCGAGGAGGTGCGTACCGGCCTGCTCGAGGGGCTCGCGCGCACGCGCGGCATCTGCGCCGAAAGCGGGTCGGACCAGGGCGTGCAACAGACGCGGACGCTCCTCAGCATCAATGAGGGCTTCATCGCTTCGCTCGGCATCTGCACCGGGTCGGACGGCGCCGCCGCGAGCGCCGATGCGGGTGGAGGCTGGGTTACCAGGGCGGCCCCGAGCCTGGAGAAGCCCAGGGCGGCCGCGCCGCTTCCTTTCGCGCCGCCAAGCCCTCCTCCCCCGCCGCGGGTTGTGGTCGCCCCCGCGCCTCCGGTCGCCCCGCCTCCTCCGGTTCCGCCAAGACCCGGCGTGTTCGCGGCGCCCGCGCCGGCGGCTCCCGCCGCTGTGGCGCCCGGCCCCGGCCCGGCCCCCGCCCCGCCGTGTCTGGAGATCGTCGCGGCACAGAGCGTATCCCCCGCCCAGGGCGGCAACTTCGCGCTGGTCAACCGGCGCTGCCGCGGCTACACCGTCCTCGCTGTAATCGAGACGCAGGCCGCCACGGGCGAGACGGTCTGCACCGGCCACGCCATCGGCCAGGGCCTGACGGTGCGCGCTCCGCTGGCGACGCCGCCGCGCATCAACTACGAGTGCGTCTCCGGCCAAGGCCCCTGCACCAAGGCGCGCCTGGGCGACATGTTCCCCGAATGCGACTGGTAGGCGCGCCGACGACAATCGGGCGTCCGATGTCTCAGAAGACGTCAACTGTTGGAAACGCCGGCGCCCGCGTCAAACAGTGCCACAAGTACACCGCAAGGCCGATGTCGCCCGTCCAGAGTGAGTACCGGCCCCGCCCGAGCTGGTCGCGCGTTTCGCGGCATTGGGCTACGGCGGTCATAGCGAATGCTCGGGCACGTTCGAGCCACACCGCATCGCCTGTTCGGCGGTGCAGCTTGAGAAACGCATAGCCATTTCCGCCCGTGCCATGACAGAGGTTGGAGCCCTTGGCGAGCGGTCCTGCTTCCCAGGTCATCTTACCCCCGCCGACCAACAGGTCCTCGAACTCCGGCGAGGTGAACGGGGCGTCGGCGAACGTCGTGACCATGCCGGGAGCACCGTGACAATGCTGGCAATAGAGATTCTTGCCGTCGACGGCAGCTCGCCATGAAATGCCAAGGTCGGAGCGGTGAGCATGTGCGCTCAGGGTACGCCGGGCGACATCTGCAATCCGCGCGCGCTGACCTTCAGTCAGCCAATTCCACCCGCGGATGAGCGGGATCATGTTCCCCGCAAACCCGTGCACGGGCCCAAGATACTGCCGTTGCGCGCCGTACAGGTCCTGAGTCCAGATCGGGCCCCCGGCGGTCTCCCTCAAATCGTCGAGAAGCCGCTTCGCTTGGGCCTCGAAGGTGGTACGCCAGCGTGCCTCACCGGTCATCTCGGCCATGTGAATGCAGGCAAGCATAGAGCCCGGTAAGCCCCACATCAGTTCGCGTACCGGCAACTCCATGTTGGCATTGACGCGCGCATGGACGATATCGGCGATGGCCCGTGTCGGCTCCAGCCGCATCGTCACCAGTGCCGTCCCGAGGTCACCGAACAACAGCGACCCGTGCTTCGCGTAGTCTCCGAAGGACCGCATCTCTACCCTGGTGCGCTCCAGCAACTGGGACAGGACCGGGATGAAGTCGTGGCGGGACTTGGTCGCGCCGGCGCGGTGCAGGTAGTCAAGTGCCCAGATCACGCCGCTCGCGCCGAGATACACGTTGCTGTTGCCGCTTGTTCGCAAGTCATCGAGAGGGTGAGCAGGCCAGAACCTTTCATTGTCGAAGTGGCCAAGGGTATCGACAACGACTTCCTCAATCGCTGTCGCGATGTCGCTTGGATCCCACGGCACCAACTGCAATGGAACGTGGCGAGCTCGTTCGATCATGAGGACGTCCGGTTTCTATTGGTCGCAAGTACGCAGCCGAGGGCCCCGGGGCATTGGGTCGTGTGGCCTGTAATTGATTACTTGGCCTAATACACCTTCACCCAGCAGCGGTCGTAGCCCTTGGCCATCATCTGGTCGCACAGCCGCGTGGCCTCGGGGCGCGTGCCGGCGGGCAGGAGCACCAGGCGGTGCCAGACGCCCTTGCGGCCGAGATCCACCGGCTGCACCTCGCCCCTGCGGCCGATCAGCAGGTTGGGAAAGCGCCGCTTCAGGTCGGTCAGGGCCTGCAGCACCGTGCCGTAGTCCTTGTGCGTGAACACCACCGGCACGAACTGCTCCTCGCCTGCAGCGGGCGGCGGCGCGGCGCGCTCGGCGGCGGCAACCGGGGCGGTCGGCCCGCGCGCCTCGTCAGGTTGCGCCTGCTCCGTCGGCTCCGCCCGGGCTGCGGCCGGCGCAACGTCCAGCGGCGCTGCCGGCGCTGCGGCCACGCCCGGCCGCTCCTCGGGGCGCGGCTGCACGGGCTCGGCCGGCGGCTGGGAGGCTGCGGCGGTCGACGGCGGCGCCTCCTTGGGTCCCGTCGAGCGCGCAGCGTCGATGGCGCCGCTCACCACGGCGACGACCTTCGCCGCCAGGTCCTGCGGCTTCACGTCGCGCTGCATCATGCTGAGCGCCAAGGCTGCGATGATCATCGCGGCCAGGCCCTTGTAGCCGGCTGTGCGCTCGCGCATCCGCGCAAACAGCGACCGCGGCTCGTCCTCCTCGACGCCGAAGTCATCGCGCGCGCGGCGCGCGGTGCGGGTGCGGGTGTTGCGGGGCAGCCCCGCATCCAGGGCCTGCAAGGCGGTGTGAGCCCGCAGGAATCTCTCGCCCTGCGGTTCCGGCTCGGGCTCCGGTTCCGCCTCATCGTAGTCGGAGAAGTCGGAATAGTCGGCGGCGGCCGGCTCCGGGCTGGAGACAGGCGGCGGCTCCGGCAGCGGGCTGATCGACAGGTTCTCGAGCTGCCGCGGCAGCACATGCTTCTGCACGAGGTCACCGAGCTGGTCGAGCGCGGTCTGCTGCGCCTTGACGATGCTCACCATGGCCTTGAAGCGGTCCCACGCGGAGGCAGGCAGGGTTTCCATCCGGGCCGTCAGGCGCGCCTGGGCGTTGACGATCTGCGTGATCGCCGCGCCTACCGAATCGCGCTCCTGGTCCGGCGCATCGGCGAGGTGCTCTTCGAGCGACGCGATCTCAGCGGCAATCTGGTTGGCGCCCGAAAGGAAGCCCGCGCGCATGGACACCAGCGCGCGCTCAAGCTCATCCTCAACGGGCCCCGGCTGCTCGCCCATCTGCGCCACGGTTCGCCGATTGTGCGTGATCCCACCGACCCCCGGCCG
>DATBKR010000115.1:0-3080 GCA_036555805.1 Hyphomicrobiaceae bacterium
CGGTGCGCGGCCAGATGCGCCCGGCCCCGTCCCGTGAACGCCGCCGGGTTCATCGTCGGCACCAGGGCGATGGCCTTGTTGTAGTCGGCGATGGCGAGGTTCACCTCTCCCAGCTTGAGCTGGGCGCCGCCGCGGTTCGAGTAGGCCGCCGCGTATCCCGGCGCCAGCAGCAGCGCGCGGTCGAAGTCCTTCATCGCCTCACGCACGGCGCCGATGCCAAGCAGCACGTTGCCGCGGTTGTTGTAGATCGCGGCGTACTCCGGGAACAGCTGGATGGCGCGGTTGAAGTCCTCGATCGCCTCCCTGGCGTTCTGCAGCCGCGCCTGCGCCACGCCGCGGTCGGACAGCAGGACGGCGCGGCGCTCGTTGGCCAGCGTCTTTTCCTGGAGCGCCTGCGTGTAGAGCGCCACGGCCTGATCGAAGTTGCCGCGCGCCAGCGCCGCCCCCGCGTCGCGGGCGGCAGCGCCGTCCTCGGCGGCGATGGCCGGGCTGACCAGCGCCAGCCATACAGCCAAGCCGGCCAGGCGCCGCCGCGCCAGGGTGCGAGAGCCTGCCTTCAGGGGTGTCATTGCCCCCTTTCTCCGTTCGGAAAACCTCGTTGCCTTATAGCCAATCGCCGCGGCGGCGGAAACGCACTCCATGCAGCGCGGATGCCCGGCTGACAGACGGCTGACAGGGCGCGGCGTTTGTGCCAGCGTAGTCCGACCCGCCCGCCCCATGGCCAGTAGCTTCCCACAAGACTAATGCCTTGCGAAAATCGCCCGCCCGCCCCGGAGGATGCAGCCGCCTGCGTCCGGGCGCTCAACCGCGCCGCCCGCAGGCGCGGCACGCCCTGCGGCACGGGCGCCATGGTCTGGCGCACCTGGGGCGCGGGCGAGCCGCTGGTGCTGCTGCACGGCGGCTACGGGTCCTGGACGCATTGGCTCCGCGCCATCCCAGAGTTGTCGCAGCACTACGAACTGTGGGTACCCGACATCCCCGGCCTCGGGGACTCGGCCATGCCGCCCGAGCCCAGGACGCCGGCCAGCAGTGCAGCCGTGGTTGCGGCGGGGATCGGCGAGATTTTCCCGGCGGGCGTGCAAGTGCGGCTGGCGGGGTTCTCGTTCGGCGGGCATGTCGCCACCCTGGTGGCGGCCCGGCTCGGCGCGCGCGTGCGCGACCTTGTCCTGATCGGGGTCGCGGCCCTGGGGCTCCAATCCGAGCCGCGCGCGCCGTTCGCCAAGGAGCGCACGGGCATGAGCGGGCCGGAGCGCGCCGAGGTGCACCGCCGCAATCTGGAAATCCTGATGTTCGCGGACCCGGCCAGGATCGACGCCCTGGCCGTGCATCTCCAGGTCGAGAACGTCCGCCGGGCCCGGTTCCACAGCAGACCGTTCGCCGCCACCGACGAGATCGCGCGCACCCTGCCGGCGGTCACGGCGCGGCTCAAGACCGTCTGGGGCAGCAGGGACGTGCTCGCCCGGCCCTCCCTCGATCAGCGGCTGGCCATCCTGCGCCGCCACCATCCCGAGCTGCAGGCGCGCATCGTCGAAGGCGCCGGCCACTGGGTCATGTACGAGGCGCCGGAGGCGTTCTGCGACGCGCTCATCGAGCTGCTTGGCGCCGCGGCATAGTAGAAACGGGGTCAGACCCCTTGCAGCGGCGGCGCAGATTACCCCTCGACGTTGAGGCAAGGGGTCTGACCCCGACGGTGGCGGGAGAACCGCACGCGTCATCCTGTAACCAACCCCCGCTGCTGCGGCATAAGCCGCCCGCGAGTTTTGGGTCTGGAGGCGTTCGCGTCTGCCCGTTATGATGGCCGCGGACGGGGGGTCCCATTGGAAGGCACTAGCCGGGTTCGTTTGAGGATGCGCAACAGCATTACCGTCATGAATGCCAAGGGGGGCGTGGGGAAATCGACCCTGGTTCTCGCGCTCGCGGAGACGCTCTCGGCGTTTCACAACAAGAGGGTGCTGGTGGTCGACTCCGACGCCCAGGCCAGCATCAGCCACATGCTGATGCCGCAGCAGCAGCTCACCGCGCTGCAGGACGAGGGCCAGACCATCGTCGATTACCTGGTCGGCGCGGTCCTGAAGCAGTCGAGCCAGAACTGGCGCCAGTTCGTCATCAGCGGCGTCTCCGACGTGGACGATGCCCGCTCGGTCGATCTCTTGCCCAGCGACACCAACCTCACCTTGTTCGAGCGCGAGGTGTCCAAGGGCGAGCACGAGATGAATTTGCGCCGCGTCATCGGCACCTGCCTGGGCGAGGCCCAGCAGACCTACGATTTCATCCTGGTCGACAGCGCGCCCGGCCTCTCGGTCCTCACCGAGTGCTGGCTGCGCGAGGCGGCCCTCTACCTGTCGCCCACCCGGCCCGACTACATCTCCACACGCGGCCTCGTGTTCCTGCGCAAGTTCCGCCAGCGCAACCCCGAGATGGGGTTTGCCGAGCTGCTTGGCGTGGTCGTCAACATGAAGGACCCGCAGTCCTCCGACGACGACCAGTACGACCGCTGGCTCAGGCAGAACGCCGAGAACCGCTGCTTCAAGCAATCGATCCTGCGCGTCACGCCGCTGCAGGCGGCGGCCTACTACTCCTCCAGCGCCCGCTCCTACTGGGCCAAGTATCCGGGCCAGACCGGCGACCAACTGCGCCAGCTCACCGACGAGCTGCTGCGCCGCGTTGCCGAAGCGCAGGTGCGGTAAGACCGCCCGCGGCCGGCAGCGTGCGCCTCCGCCCGGTCTCCACCGCCATGCGAGCCTCGGTGGGGTGACGCCGCGACGGCGGCACCGGCGGCGGTTCGACCCGCGCCCGTAATTTATAGGCCATCCCTCCGCCACCATTGCGTCGGAGCCAAACCTCGGCGTCCCGCTCGTCGAGTTCGAGGCGATGGTGGAGAAGCGGTCGAACGACGCCATCTCCATCGAGATCTTCGACAAGGGAGCTGTTGGGCTATCAGACCGTGCTCGTCTCAACCGGCAGCCCCGCCGCCTTCCACTCGGGAAGCCCGTCCTCCAGCCTGCGGGCCTTGAAGCCGAGCGTCCTGAGCTGCGCCACCGCCTCGAATGACAGGACGCAGTAGGGACCGCGGCAGTAGG
>DATBKR010000116.1:0-17800 GCA_036555805.1 Hyphomicrobiaceae bacterium
ACGATCTCAAGGCCCATCATCTGGCCCACAAGACCTTCACCGATGTCGCCGCCCTCGACCAGACCATCCACGCCGTCGTCGACGATCTGAACCACGAGCGCAGCGCCGAACCGTTGGTCAACATCAGAATCTCTGCTTAGCTCGGCTCAATGGCGCGTTCTCCAGAAAAGACCTCGGGTTGTACCAGCCCAACGACTCGGGTCGCCGCGCTGTCCAGGTGCAAAGGCGAGGGCAAACCTCGAGAATGGATTGGCGGAGCGGCTGTCCGTCTACGGCAAGCCACCCGCCAGCCGGCGTCATCCTCCCTCAGCTCTCCTCAGCTCTTGCGCCCGATGCCGGCCATAGAAGACATTCGCTGAATGCGCACGACCGCAGTGCGCCAGCCGAGCTGGCGCCTTCTGCGGCCTCCCGTGTTGGAGCGTCCGCGGCAGCGCCGTTCGACACCCTGGGCATGGCGGCGTCAAGGTCGCCAGCCGGGCTGGCAAGTGTTGCCGTCCCAGTAGGCATGGCGGCCGCAGAACTGGCGGTCGATGCGCCGCTGACGCGCCCCGGTGCGGTAGTCGTCATAGTACCGATACTCGCGATAGTGCCGGGGAGCATAGTAATAGCCGTCATGATAGGTCGGACCGATGTACACGCCGGCCCCCGGAACCTCGATCGCCACTTGCGCAACGGCGGTGCCATAGCCTGACATGAGGGCGATCCCGCCCACGGCGGCCGCCAGCAGGAATTGACGCATGATGCAATCTCCTTTCGAGCCGTTGTGGCCCGTTAACCATCTCGACACTCGAAAAGTTCCGTCTCGGGTTACAGGACACGGTCGACCCCAGCAGAGGATCGTGGAACCTCCGCCTGTAACAGTCGGATTTTTCAATGACTTATGTCGCTGAACGACCATCGAGATGTAACTCACCTGTATACGAGTGATTTCAATGATTTCAGTGATTTCAAAGGCGTATTTCGGGTGTTGGCAGCTTCTGCACTACCTTGGAACGAGTGAAAAGAAACGGCCGGGGACCGCGAGGTTCCGGGGTCTTCAGATTTCGGGAAGCGGGACGAATGCGCCGCCACTCCCCCACCGAAGGTCGACTGAGCAGCGCGTAGTCCGCACCCCGCTCGCGCGCTTGTTGCCTGGCATGCGCGCGTAGGGCACGCGGCCACATCCCTACGACCGGCAGAAGACGTTGATGGACCCGGTCGTTCCTCTTTCTTTACCGTTTGCTGTCGTACTCGGGACCGACACGGCTGGAGGGGATCATGGGAAAGAAGCGTCCGAAAACGAACGCTGGCGCGCAGCTCGACGAGCTTCTGAAAACGTATGCGCTCCGGCGTCTGGAACACGGCTCACCCAGCGCGCCCAAACCCAAGAAGGTCAAGCGAAGCAAAAAGCGATGAGCAGTCCAAGGGATCGACCCGGTCGGCCACGGCCGCGCGCGCAGCACCGGCGAATTGTCGCTTTGCTCCCACCCCTGAGCGATGGTGGCACCCGTTCACAGAACAACGCCGCCATTGAAACTTCGCCAGACGACCTCGCAACTCCTCGACGGGATTCTCTGCGATCGAACCCTCGATGGAGGGGCACAGAGTCGATAGCCCGACGGAAACTGCGAACACGAATTTCTGGTCCCGGCAGGGAGGGACGTTCTGTGCGCTGCTCGCCCTGTTCCCGGCCGCAGCAGCTAACCATACCGGCGGAATTCCCGTCAGCAAAGCCAAACGATCGACCCGAGTTCAGCGTTCCTTTTGCGCGTATGTGAGTTCGATTTGGGCGTTGGTCTCGCGCGGGAGGCAACCGCGCGCGCCTCGACATCGCGAGTAAGCCCCGCAAGTCTCCGTGCGGGCAGGTCGAAGTGGAAAGATCATGGCGGGCTCACTCCTGGACACCATCCGGTATCCTACTGAGTTGCGCCGGCTGCGACCCGAGAGCCTCAGAACCGTTGCCGATCAGCTGCGCGCCGAGACCATTGCTGCCGTTTCGGTGACGGGCGGACATCTCGGCGCCGGCTTGGGCGTCGTGGAGCTGACAGTCGCGCTGCACTACGTCTTCGACACGCCCCGCGATCGACTCATTTGGGACGTCGGCCACCAAGCATATCCGCATAAGATCCTGACCGGGCGGCGAGATCGGATCCGAACGTTGCGGCAAGGCGGCGGCCTCTCCGGCTTCACCAAGCGCGCGGAAAGCGAATTCGATCCTTTTGGAGCGGCGCATTCTTCCACTTCCATATCCGCTGGGCTCGGCATGGCCGCGGCGCGCGACCTGCGCAAGGAAGCGCGCAACATCGTCTGCGTCATCGGCGACGGGGCCATGTCGGCCGGTATGGCCTACGAGGCGATGAACAATGCCGGCTCTGCAAAGTCGCGTCTCCTGGTGATTCTCAACGACAACGGCATGTCCATCGCCCCGCCGGTCGGTGCAATGTCGGACTATCTTGCCAAATTGGTCTCCAGGCCGGCCCATCGCACGTTGCGCAGCATCGGCGCGGCGCGGCACCTCCGGCGGTCCGAGGGTCTCGCGCTCGGCGGGTGGGAAGGCAGCACGCTCTTCGATGAACTCGGCTTCCACTATGTCGGCCCGATCGACGGGCACAATCTCGATCACTTGGTCCCCGTGCTGCAGAAGCTGCGAGACGCGGGAAACGGTCCAATCCTGCTCCACGTCGTCACGCAAAAGGGCAAGGGCTATCCACCTGCCGAAAAATCGGCGGATAAGTGCCACGGCGTCGTCAAGTTCGACGTCGCCACGGGGAGGCAGAACACGTCCGGAGCGCGCGCGCCTACCTACACCAGGGTGTTCGGTGAGAGCCTCGCTCGGGAGGCCGCCAAGGACCCCAACATCGTCGCCATCACGGCGGCCATGCCCGCGGGGACCGGCCTCGATATCTTTGCGAGCCGCTTTCCCGAGCGCATGTTCGACGTCGGCATCGCCGAGCAGCACGCGGTGACCTTTGCTGCGGGCTTGGCGGCCGAGGGGCTCAAGCCCTTCGTGGCGATCTACTCGACGTTCCTCCAGCGCGCATACGATCAGGTGGTGCACGATGTCGCCCTGCAGCGCCTGCCCGTGCGATTTGCGATCGACCGCGCCGGCCTCGTTGGCGCCGACGGCCCAACCCATGCTGGCGCGTTCGATCTGGCCTATCTCGGCTGCCTGCCCGGACTCGTGATCATGGCGGCGGCCGACGAGTGCGAACTGGTGCACATGGTGGCGACCGCCGCGGCAATAGACGACCGCCCCTGCGCGTTCAGGTATCCGCGTGGCGAAGGCACCGGCGTTGCTCTGCCGGCGGCGGGCTCGCCGCTGGAGCTCGGCAGGGGCCGGATCGTCCGCGAGGGAGAGACCGTCTGCCTGCTGTCGCTGGGAACGCGCCTGGGCGATTGCCTCAGGGCGGCAGACGAGCTGGCTGGCTACGGCATCTCGGTCACGGTCGCCGACGCGCGTTTCGCCAAGCCGCTCGACGTGCAGCTCATCCTGCGACTCGCCCGTGAGCACGCGTGCCTGGTAACGATCGAGGAGGGATCGATCGGAGGCTTTGCCGCCCACGTCATGCAGGCGCTGGCGGAGCACGGGCTCGTCGACTGCGGTTTGTGTGTGCGGTCAATGGTACTGCCCGATCGCTTCATCGATCAGGACAGCCCCTCCGCAATGTACCTTCAGGCGGGATTGTCTCAGGGGACGATCGTGCGCAAGGTCCGCCAGCTGGTTGGAAGCAGGAATGCGAAGCGGGAGCTCGAGCTTGCGCAATTTGGGCTGGAGGCCCGCCTCGAACCGAAGCCATCTCGGCCCGTCGCGCGGCCGCGGCCAGGAGCTGAGGCAATCTGCCAGGACGCACGAAAGACGCGGTGATGCACATTCTCCTAGCCCAGCCTCGAGGCTTCTGTGCAGGGGTCGTCCGAGCCATAGAGATCGTCGAGCGCGCGCTCCAGAAGTTTGGTCCTCCCGTCTATGTGCGGCATGAAATCGTCCACAACCGACACGTGGTGGAGAGCCTGCAGTCGAAGGGCGCCCGATTTGTGGAGTCGCTCGCGGAGGTTCCCGCCCACGCGGTCACCATCTTCAGCGCCCACGGAGTTGCGCGGTCGGTGGAGGAGGAGGCCGCGCGACGCGCACTCAACGTCATCGATGCGACCTGCCCGCTCGTGAGCAAAGTACACCATCAGGCCGAGCGCTACGTGAGCGGTGGGCGTGAGCTCATACTGATCGGTCATGCCGGTCATCCCGAGGTGGAGGGGACGATGGGTCGGATTCCCGGTCCCGTCCACCTGGTGCAGACCGAGCAAGACGTTGCCCGACTCGACCTCGCTCGCGACGTCCCCGTCGCCTACGTGACGCAGACGACGCTGAGCGTCGACGATACGCGTGAGATCATCGCGGCCCTGCATCTGAGGTTCGACAACGTCGTCGGCCCGGATACCAGAGACATCTGCTACGCCACACAGAACCGGCAGAGAGCCGTGCGGGAGCTGTGCAGGCTTTCCGACGTGCTCCTTGTCGTGGGGGCCAGCAATAGCTCCAACTCCAATCGTCTGCGGGAGATCGGAGCCGGGTTGGGTGTTCCGAGCTACCTGGTCGCGGACGGTGACGGGGTCGATCCGGCATGGGTACGCTCCGGCGAGACCGTTGGCATCACGGCCGGTGCATCGGCGCCCGAGTGTCTCGTTGAGCATGTGATCGACGCGTTGGCGCGGATCGAGCCGGTCACGGTTTCAACCCTGCACGGCAACAGCGAGCACATTGAATTCAAGCTGCCTGCCCCGCTGGCGCAGGCAAAGCGCGGGCTCGCGAGCACCTGAATTCCCCGCGAGCCGCATCGCGGCTCGCGGGCAGCAGGAGGTCGGTCAAAATGGGCATTGCGCTCCTGCAGAGGCTCTACGTCGGCGCCTACGTCGTGCGGCAGCACTTGGCCGGACGCAAACGATATCCGCTCGTCCTCATGCTGGAGCCACTGTTTCGCTGCAACCTTGCGTGCGCCGGCTGCGGCAAGATCGACTACCCGGACAAGATTCTCAATCAGCGGCTTTCGCTTGCCGAATGCCTCGCGGCCGCCGACGAATGCGGAGCGCCGATCGTCTCGATAGCCGGCGGGGAACCGCTGCTTCACCGCGACCTGCCCGAAATCGTCGCCGGCATCATCGCACGCGGGAAGTTCGTCTATCTCTGCACGAACGCGCTCCTCATGGAGAGGAAGCTCGCTCAATATCGCCCGAGCGTCTTCTTCACGTGGTCCGTTCATCTGGACGGCGACCGCGGGCTGCACGACCGCTCTGTTTGCCGGACCGGCGTCTACGACCGGGCCGTCGCCGCGATTGCCAGCGCCCGAGGTCGCGGATTTCGGGTCAACATAAACTGCACGCTGTTCGACAATGCCGACGCCGAGCGCATCGCCCGGTTCTTCGACAGCGCCGCCAAGCTGGGCGTCGACGGCATTACGGTGTCTCCAGGGTACGCCTACGAGCGAGCGCCGGATCAGCAGCACTTCCTCAAGCGCCTGCGCTCGAAGCTGCTTTTTCGGGACATACTCCGCAGAGGCCGCGGGGGGCGCGCCTGGCCGCTCAATCAGTCGGCTCTGTTTCTCGACTTCCTGGCTGGCAACCAGGCCTATCGTTGTACGCCGTGGGGCAATCCCACGCGTAACGCTTTCGGATGGCAAAGACCCTGCTACCTCCTCGGCGAGGGCTATGCGGCAACCTTCCGAGAGCTCATGGAAGAGACGGATTGGGATGCTTACGGCACGGGCAACTACGAAAAATGCGCAGACTGCATGGTCCACAGCGGCTACGAGGCGACGGCCGTGGCAGACACGGTGCGCCACCCTGTCAAGGCGTGGCGCTTGTGCCTGAGAGGCGTCGACACGGAAGGTCCCATGGCGCCGGAGCCCGCGTTGGACAAGCAACGCCCCGCCCAGTACGTCTTCGTCCATCACGTGCGACAAAGGCTGGCGGAGATCGGGCAGGCCAAGCCGAGCGCCAGGCCGCCGGCCCGACCGCGCTAGCGCGGGATCGGCAAAGAACCCGCAACGGCCTCCCGCCTGCGCAGTCGCTTCGTCCATCATGACATGCGTCCGCAGCCCGCTCATCCGCGCCGGTCGCGCAAGAAGGCAAAAAACTCGACCGCCTCGCGCAGCCGGCGCCCGAACATCTCCGGACAGCGCGCCATTTCGAGGACAATCGACGCAATCTTGGGGGCACGGAAATAGAAGCGCGAATAGAACTCCTCGACCGAATGGAATATCTGCGAGTGGCCCAAATGGGGATAGTGCAGCGGCGCCAGCTGAATCCCGTGCTCATCGACGAGCCCGGCGTCGGCGCCGTCAAGCCA
This sequence comes from Hyphomicrobiaceae bacterium, assembly GCA_036555805.1. Taxonomy (GTDB): domain Bacteria; phylum Pseudomonadota; class Alphaproteobacteria; order Rhizobiales; family Hyphomicrobiaceae; genus AWTP1-13. Next base: position 6,317 of record DATBKR010000116.1, read on the forward strand.
GCCGTTGGCAACAGCCTGGCGATGGAGATACGTGCCAGGATACGGGGCAGCTATCGAGACCTGCAGGGTATGCGGATTGATCTCGCAAGCGAAGCGAATCGTGTCCTCGATCGTCTCGCGCGTTTCGCCGGGCAGCCCCATGATGAAGGTGCCGTGAATCGTGATGCCGAGCTCGTGGCAGTCCTTTGTGAAGCGCCGCGCGACGTCGAGCCGCAAACCCTTCTTGACGTTGTTCAGGATCTGCTGATTGCCCGATTCGTAGCCGACGAGGAGGAGCCGCAGCCCGTTGTCCTTCATCACCTTGAGCGTTGCACGGCCGACGTTGGCTTTGGCATTGCAAGACCACGTCGCCCCGAGCCTGCCAAGGCCGCGCGCGATCGCCTCTGCGCGGGCGGCATCGTCGGTGAAGGTGTCGTCATCGAAGAAGAACTCCCTCACCTGGGGCAAAGCCTTCTGCGCCCAGCGCACCTCAGCGAGGACGTTCTCGACGCTGCGCGTTCGGTAGCGGTGCCCGCCGACAGTTTGCGGCCAGAGACAGAACGTGCAGCGGGATTTGCACCCACGCCCCGTATAGAAGGACAAGTAGGGGTGCTTCAGGTAGCCGATGAAGTAGCGCTCGATTGTGAGATCGCGCTTGTATACCGGGGTAACGAAGGGAAGCTCGTCCATTCTCTCCAGAACCGCCCTTTCGCGGTTCTGCCGCACGGCGCCGCTGCGGTCGCGATAGGTCAAGCCGTCGATTTTCTTCCACGGACGCTGCTCCGCCACCTCCTTGACCGTGAAATCGAACTCCTTGCCCGCAACAAAGTCTATGTCGGCAGCCTTTCTCAGATGGCCTACCGGATCGACCGCGACGTTGGCGCCGACGAGCCCGACCTTGAGCGCCGGATTGTTCCTCTTCAGCAGCGCGGCCGCCCTGGCATCGGACGCGAAGGATGGCGTGGAGCTGTGCAAGACTGCAAGGTCGTACGACTTGGCCAACGCGCCGACCTCGGCCGGGCCAATGCCATGCGGGATCGCATCGATGAGCTTGCTGTTCTCGACCACTGCCGCAGCCTGGGCCAGCCAGGTCGGGTACCAGAACGATCTGACCTCGCGCCGCGCCTGATAGCGAGACCCGGCCCCCCCGTCGAAACCCGTATACGAAGGAGCCTGCAAGAATAGCGTCCGCATGCAGCGCTTCTCACTCGGGGTTAGGCAGCAGCATGCCCCTGGACACGCGGTATCGGCGGCCGCGCCACACCACCGATGCGCCAAAAAAAGCGGCGACGTGCAGCGCGAAGGCGAGAACATCGCGCATCGGCATAAGCCATGGCGACTCCAGGCGGACGCCCCAGCGCTGCCCGACGCACCAGTACAGGCCCAATCGGCCGGCCAGCGCGACAATGGCGACCTCGACCCCCCGCTCGCCCGCGCCGAGCAGGACCGCCAACAGCGCTATGGGGAACGGGTGCGTGATGACGCCCCCTGCAAACCCGACCGGATCGATGCTCCGGATGGTCCGCGCGAAGCGCAGCTGGTTGTCGATCAATTGTCGAGCCGACATCTCGGAATAAACGTGCCCCAGGGCGAATGGCGGGACGCTCACCTCGCGGCCCATGCGACGTATCGACTGACCGATCGCGTAGTCATCCCACAGTTGGTCCTTGAAGGCACCAAAGCCGCCGATGCGACAGAGGACGTCCCTCGAGAAGGCGATCGTGGCGCCGAAGCAAGGCTGGGCAAGCCCGAGCGTCATGGCGACCGCGACATTCGGAAGGAAGTGGGCGTTGGCGCCCATTGCCGCCAGACGTGGCCAGATGCCGCCCCTGGCGATGCCGTAGTGAAGACAGGTTACGGCGTCCACCTCCGGCTTCTGCAATTCGCCCACGACGCGCGACAGGTAGTCCGGTCCAACCTCAATGTCGCTGTCGACGAGAACGAAGACGTCGTGACGGGCGCGTCTTACCATGTTGACGAGGTTCGAGACCTTGAGATTGGCGCCGTGGATGACCCGCTCTACGTGGAGATCGACCGATAGGCCGGGTCGCTCTTGCGCGACACTCCTGGCCACCCGGATCGCCGGGTCCGTGGGGTTCTGAATCCCGCACACGATCTGAACGGGTGCATCGTAGTCCTGATCGCGCAGGGCGCGCAGGCGTGAGTCCAGACCGGGTTCGGTCCCGCATAGGGGCACCAGCACTGTCACCGGTACCGGCCGTGCGGCCTTTACAGGCTGCAGGGCTTTGAAGCGGCGCACGACAATGGAGGCGAGCAGGAGATAGAAGCAGCCGAGCACCGCAAGGGCGAGACAGATGTCGCCGGCGCAACGGACAAGGCCTTCGGCGGTCAGCATGAGACGGGAGCTCCGTCGCCTGACGCTCCACCCAGGAGCCGATACCTGCGTTCCAGGGCCGCGCGCGACAGGTAAACGACCTTGTGACCGCGCCGAAACGTATTGAACCGCAGCGAGGCCGGATTGGTTGCCAGAATCAGCAGGAAAATGAGCGCACGCTCTCCGACATCGTGCAGCCTTCCCGATCCCGATCCCTCTCCGTTCACGGCGGCCGCAAAGCCGTACCGCGCGGAAATGCGCGCAAGCTGCTCGCTCCGATCTGCCGTGCCAAACCGCATGTCGGCGCGCAAGGCAACGATATCTCCGAGGTCGGGTCGCGCGGAGAGGTGCTCGGCCAGTCCCTTCAGCGAAACGGCGATCGCGCGGCTCACCTGACGGGCCCACGCCACCGTTGCTCCCTGGTCTCCCATGGGCGGCACGTGCTCATTCCAGAAATGCAGATTGAGGATCGGTTCGCCGGCGCGAATCCTGGTCCCGTCGCTCAGCGCCACGTTCGCTTGCGCGTTGGCACGCTGGATCCTGAACAGGCACCGGGAATCGGTCGTATACTCATGGACGCCCTGGCAATGCTGCAGCCATCGGTCCAGCCCGAGGACTGCGCGTCGCACCGACGTATCGGGCTGCGACGGCGCCTGGCGCACAGTTTCCTGTCTCATGGGGCGCACCGGAGAGAGGCGTGCCGAGGCCGCCTCCCCGGTGAACTCGGGCGTCGGAAGAAAGTTCCCGGGAATGGACCCCTCGGCAACGCTCAAGCCAGCGTCTCGCGGGACGGCGCATATTGATAGGCGCGCGACCAGGGGCGGGAAGCGGCTCTTCCGGAGACGGGCTTATAGGCCAGCACATGCGCCACGGACAACCAGCCGCGCTCGAAAGCATGTGCCATTCCGGCGAGATACACGCGCCAGACGCGGTATCTCTCCTCGCCCGCGACCGCTATCACCTCATCGCGCCTTGCTTCGAAGCGCTCCGTCCAGATTCGGAGCGTGCGGGCATAGTGTGGGCGCAGGTCTTCGACGTCGACCGTCTCGAGCCCGCAACAGGCGATCCTGGACAGCACGTACGGCATGTTGGGCAGCTCTCCGCCCGGGAACACGTAACGGCTGATGAACGCGCTTCCTGCAGGCCCCTGGACGCGGCCTTCGGGGTCGGTCGTCACGATCCCCTGGTTGAGCAGCGCGCCGCCAGGCCGCAGCAGCCGCGCAACGGCCGCGAAATAGATCGGAAGGTTCCTCAGGCCCACGTGCTCGTACATGCCAACCGAGACGATCCGGTCGAACGCCGCGCTGCCCGGGATATCGCGGTAGTCCTGCAGCCGAAACTCAATACGGCCGTCGAGACCGCTCGCCGCGGCACGCTCGCATGCGTAGCCGTGCTGAGCAGGACTGTTCGTGACGCCGACGCCGGTTGCGCCGTAGCGAGCGGCGACCTGGCGAAGCAATCCTCCCCATCCGCATCCGATGTCGAGGACGTGATCGCGGCGCCCAAGCCGCAGCTTCCGGCAGATATGGTCGATCTTGTGCTGTTGCGCCTGGTCGATGTCTTCGGTCCCGGTAGGGAAATAGGCGCAAGAGTAGGTCATGCTGCTATCGAGCCAAAGCCGATAGAACTCGTTGGATACGTCGTAATGGGCGCGAACGGCCGCTGCATCGTTGCGCCGTGAATGCGCAAAAGGAATCCAGCGTGCGAGTCTCCCGAGACTTGCGACGGTCGACGACCGTGCAAGCCTCTCTGAAAGGGCAATGCCGATGCGCAGGACATCCTCGACGGACCCGTCCACGCCGAGGCTGCCCGCTACATAGTGGTCTTCGAGCCGGCTCATGCGACCCATGACAAGAGCTCGGGCAACGGCAGGAGATCGAACATTGAGCGTGACGCTTGGATCGGCCCCGAGATCGAATGTCTCGCCGTCCCAGAACACGATACGCAGAGGGAGCGGGTCTTGGGCATTCGCTGCGCGGATGCGGGACAGCAGGAATCGGCGGAGCGACATTGAAGCGGTGTTCCGATGCGGCAGGCTGCAGGTCAAACGCCGCAGGGCGATTTTGGTCCCCTGCCCGGTCGCGCGCCGCGACTCCTAGGGCCGGCCGGAAATCCCCTCCCGATAGTGCTGGCCAAGAACGACCTTGAGCACCAGCGCGGCGGGGACAGCGAGCAGAACTCCGATGACCCCGAACAGATACCCGCCTGCAAGGAAACAGAAGATCACCAGCACCGGTCTCACATACGCGGCCTTTCCCAATACGATAGGGCCGAAGAACTGGTCGATCGAGATGCGCAAAGCGGTCGCATAGAGCGCATACTCCACGATGCTCCATGCGCTCCTTGCCTGCTCGATGGCAAAGAGTCCTACCAGAACTGCCGATGCTGCAGGTCCGAGCAGCGGAACGATCTCGAGAAGCCCGGTGGCCAAGGCAAGGAAGGGGGCATGGCGAATACCGAGAAAGCTTAACCCGATATAGGCGGCGAGGGAGGCAAACAGGACGACGGCGCCTACCCCTACGAAGTAGCGGCGCAAGATTGGTTCGAGCTCGTCCCAGACCCGCGACGCAAAAGGCCGTTGGCGTGGCGGGACCAGCCAGAAAAGGCCGCGGCTGATGGCCGGGCCGTCGATCAGCATGTAGCCGAGAAGCACCCACGTCAGGATAAAGCCAAACAGGGAGGCAAAGCTCGACGACGCGAGCACGAATGTACGCCCGCCCTCGGCGACCCAGCGCTTCAGCTGGTCCACCGCATAGGCCGCAATCTGCGCGGCGTCCAGCTGCTGTCCCAGGACACTGATGGTGCCGCCGCCCATCAGCTGTCGGATAAGTCGCTCCACGTACCCCTCGAGATCCCCGACGATCCTGATGAGATCGCGCATCACGGCCGGTCCGCCGTAGTACCCGACCGCGCCGGCCGCCGCCATCAGCACAAGCAAGACCGCGACCGCGACGGTCCGGCGGGGCCAGCGCGTCCGCGCCGCCAGCCGGTCGATCGGCGCCGAGCAGAGGAACGCGACGATGCCCGCGAGCACGAACGGGATCAAGATGTTGCGCAGGACGTAGAGGAAGACGCCCAAGACCAGGGCGATGGTGAGCCCCGCTGCCGCCGACGCAGCGGTCTGCCGCCCGGGTCCATCGCTACACATGATAAGTGCGGCCTTTCCAGCGCACCCGTCCCAGGGCGCGCCACCGCAAGCCGTCCAGAGCGATGGCGGCACCCACGGTGTAGCCAACCGGAAACAGGAGCCCGTACCAGAGGGGAATGCGGAAGTGCATCGCGCCGGCGGTGTGGATACCCAGAGCCGCAGCGAGCGCGAGGGTGGCGGGCAGGAACGCGATGCACGCCCACGGTGAGCCGCTTTGGCAGGCGGCCAGATCGATCAGCGGCAGCGCCACCGTCGTCCATGCCACGACGGGCGCCGCTATGGCCGTGACCAGCGTACGCAACGGCCCGCCGAGCATGTCGGTGAGGTTCTTGGCGAACCCCGGCCACAACGTCGACCAGCCCGTATACATGCGCGTCGACAGCAGGCTGCTTCCGTCCTGCAGCAGCACCCGGTATCCTCGCTGCTTGAGCAGTCGGGCGAGTTCCAGGTCCTCGCAGATCTTCGATCGAACCGCGGAGTGACCGCCCACGTCGCGATAGGCAGCCGACCGCACCAGCATGAACTGACCAGTGGCGGCGACGGCTCTGCTGTCAGCCGACTGAATGCGCGCCAGGTCCTGCGTAAACGCGAGAACGTACAGCCCGCACGGTATCAGAAGTCTTTCCGCAAAACTGCAAAGGTCGTGTCGCGGAGCGAGGGACAGGAGGTCGGCATCGGCGCGAACGGCCGAGTCCATGGCGCTCGCAATGAGCAGCGGGCGGGCGCGCATGTCGGCGTCGAGAAAGCAGAGCCAATCCGCCGATGGCGCCGCCGCGGCCCCGATGCAGCACGCATGCGGCTTTCCCCTCCAGCCGGTCGGCAGCGAAGGTGCGCGCAAAAACCGGATCCTTTCATCACGGCGCGCCAACGACTCGACAACAGCCGCCGTCCGGTCGCTCGAACGATCATCGACCGCGATCACGCGCAGTCGGCCGCGCATGCCTTCCTGGTCGAGCAACGACTCGATACAGGGGCCAATGTTGGCGCTCTCATCGCGGGCGGGCACGATCACGGCCACGGTTTGAGCCGACGGACGACCTGTGGGCATAGGCGCCACCGGGTCCAGCGCATGCTGCTGGCGAGCGGCTCGCCAGATCAGCCAGCCGATCAGAACAGCCCAGGCCGTGGAAAGTAGGAGATTCGCCAATCGCGTGTCTCTGTTGGGTTTCCTTGCCGGGCTCGTCTACAATGTCCTAAATGCCGCTATGGAGCTTCGAGTTTCCTGGACCGGGAACGCCAAACGCGCGACGGGCTAGCGTTGTGACTCTGACAAGGCATACCCCGTTGTCATGCCGGGACTTGTTCCCGGCATCCAGCCAACCTCTTGCCTTGCCTTTTGCCTTTGGCTGGACCCCGGCAACAAGTGCCGGGGTGACACCGAACCATATGTCGGTGCAGGAACACTAGAACAGATCGTCGCTGAGTCAGCGCGGCCGTCGAAGCGTGGTGCCCACACGCGCAGTTCCGTGCCCCGGCTCACCATATTTGCGACCGGTACGCTTTTGTCGGGTCCCCTATGCGGCGCGTCGCGCCGTGCGGAAACCAGTCAGCCGAGAAGAAGGTTCAAGCCTCAGCGGCCAACAAGAGGCCGAAGCGGATCGGCCGCCCGCGCAAGCCCGTACACGGCCGCCACCGGGTTGCGAACGACCATGGACCAGGACCAGCGACGCCTTTACCATGCGGCAGCGACTTGGGTGTTGACGGCGGGCGCCGCCGTTCTAGCCTGGAAATTGCGGCAGTTCTTTCTCCTGGCCTTCGGCGCCCTGCTGGTGGCGATCCTGCTGCGGGTGCTGGCGTCGGGAATATCGCGGCTGACCGGCCGCGGCATGCGAACCAGCCTGGCCGCGGCGATCTTCATCGTGCTCGCTGTGATCGGCGCGATCATGTGGCGGTTCGGCGCCGCACTTTCCGGACAGTTCAACGAACTGGTCTCCCACATCCAGGGCGGCGTGCAGTCGCTGAAGAACACGTCACACGACAGCGGCTTCGACTGGACCGATCTCGTAGCCGAGGGCACCTCATTGCTGACCGGCTCGATCGGCAATCTCGCCTCCTCCGGACTGGCCTTTGCGGAAGCCGCGCTGATTATCGCCGTCAGCGCCGTCTACCTGTCAGCCGAGCCGGATCTGTATCTGCGCGGGCTCGTGCGCCTGCTCCGCCCGTTGGGCGGTGAGCAGCTCGATCGGCACATCTTCACGATCGGGCGGGCGCTGCAGCGGTGGCTGCTGGCCCAGCTCATGCTCATGCTGCTCGTTGGCGTACTGACTCTGATTGCGTTGTGGGTGATCGGCCTGCCCAATCCGGTGGCCCTCGCCTTGATCGCCGGTCTCGCCGAGGCCGTCCCATATGTCGGTCCCTTCCTCAGCGCCGTGCCCGCCCTGCTGGTCGCGATCACCCTTGGATGGGGACCGGCTCTCTGGACTGCCGCTGCCTACATCGGAATCCACATGATCGAGGGTTATCTCGCGGCCCCCCTTATAGAGCGCTATTTCGTCACTATCCCGCCGGCTCTGGTCCTGAGCGGCATCGTCCTGTCCGCTCTTGTATTCGGCACGCCCGGCATCGTTCTTGCGGCGCCGATGACGGTGGCGGTCTACGTGGCGGTGCGCCTGCTGTACGGCGACGAGCCCGAACTGAAATGACAACGGCAACCACTGCTGGGCTGCGAGCACAAGTCAGACTGACGGCGAGATTCAGCCGCGTCGCTCTTGCGGCATGTGCAAAAATGAGGGACCGCCTCGCACGCGGCTCAGGCGCCTGCGCGCCGCGCGGCTTGGTGCGGGCCTCAGTTCCGACGCTTTAATTCGGCATGCTGAGCGGAGACAGCGGGCCCGCCGGCGGTGAGTTCACCGCCGAAGCCCCATCTCGTGGGAGAGAGCCGCCATGGGGGTATCCGCCGAACACGAGGCCGCGCTCGCGCTGCACCGGTTCGGGCTTGGGCCCCGCCCAGGGTCGATTGCGGCGATCAAGGCGGACCCGCGTGGCGCGCTGCTCGCCGAGCTCGACCGCCCCGGCGCCGGTGCAATCGCCGCAGGCTCGCTGCCGACCGGCGCCCAGGCCTTCCGCACTGTCGCGGATGCCAATGCCGAGCGGCGGGCCCGGCAGAAGCTCGCTTTGCGCGCCCAGAAGGAGGCGGCAGGGACAGGGGGCTCGTCGGAGCCGCCCATAATGGCGGAGACCGAGCAGGCCGCCACTGAGATGGCGGCCAGGAAGGCGGCCGAGGCCGTCCCAAACGTGGGACGGCAGATCTACCTCAACGAGGCGAAGGCGCGCATCGATGCGGCGCTGGCGGCCGAGATCGGCTTTGCCGAGCGGCTCACGTGGTTCTGGTCCAACCATTTCTGCATCTCGGCGGACAAGATTCAAAGCATGTCGGGGGCCTACGAGCGCGAAGCCATCCGGCCGCATATCATGGGCCGGTTCTCCGACATGCTGCTGGCGGCCGAGGGCCATCCGGCGATGCTGTTCTACCTCGACAACTCGATGTCGATGGGCGCGGGCTCGATCGCAGGCGTCAATCGGACGCGAGGGCTGAACGAGAACCTCGCGCGCGAAGCCTTGGAGTTGCATACGCTGGGGGTGCGCAGCGTCTACACCCAGGAGGACGTGACCCGATTCGCCAACGTGCTCACCGGCTGGACCTTCGTTGGCGCCGGGGGCGATGCCGAGCGCGGCGGCGAGTTCAGCTTCAACCGCCGCATGCACGAGCCGGGCCCGCAAACCGTCCTTGGCAAGGTCTACGAGGATACCGGCGTCGAGCAGGGACGCGCGGTGCTGCGCGATCTCGCGGTGCATCCTGCCACCGCCCGGCATGTGGCTGCCAAGCTGGCAGGGCACTTCATCGGCGATGTTCCGTCCCCGGCATTGGTCGAGACGCTGGCCCGGACGTTCCTCGACAGCCAGGGCGAACTGAGGCAGGTCGCCAAGGTGCTGGTCGCATCGTCCGAGGCCTGGGAGTCGCCTCGCACCAAGCTCAAGCGCCCGAGCGAGTGGCTGATCTCGATGGTGCGCGCGGCCGGCACAGGAGCCGACCCGGCCCGCTTCACGGCCGGCCAGACGAGCCTCGGCGAGCCGCTGTGGCGCCCGCCGTCGCCCCGAGGCTACGCCGACGACGAGGCGACATGGATCGATGGCATCGGCCAGCGCCTGGACGTGGCGCACTTCTACGCCGAGCGCGTGGCGGGCAGCGTCGATCCCCGGTTCATCATCGACACGGTGCTCGAGTCCACCGTGTCGGACGATACGCTCCGGGCCGTCGCGCGCGCGGAGAGCCGGCAGCAGGCGCTTGTCCTGCTCTTCATGTCGGCGGACTTCCAGAGGAGGTGAGCCCCATGATGTTGCCCAGCTCGTCGTGCGGCCATCTGCCGAGCAGGCGCGCGGCGCTGATCGGCTCCGGCGCCCTGTTCGCCTGGAGCCAACTCCCCAAGCTCGCGCGCGCGGAGGGCCGCGATCCGCGCATGCTGGTGATCGTCCTGCGCGGCGCCCTGGACGGGCTGGGCGCCGTGGTGCCGGTTGGCGATCCCGACTGGCTGGCCCTGCGCGGAAACCGCGCCCTCACGCTGGACGGCAAGCCGGCCGCCCTTCCCCTCGATTCGTTCTTCGCCCTCAATCCGGCGATGCCCAACCTGCATCGTCTCTACCGGGCGCAGCACGCCACCATCGTGCACGCCACGGCGACGCCCTATCGCGAGCGATCCCACTTCGACGGCCAGGATGTCCTGGAAAGCGGGCTGGACAAGCCGGGCGCGGTCGAGAGCGGATGGCTCAACCGCGCGCTCGTTACGCTCGCGTCCGGGGGCCAAGTCGATCCGAGGGGCGGCCGCGCGGTGGCGGTAGGGCCGGTCACGCCATTGGTGGTGCGCGGCCCGGCGCCCGTGCTGTCCTGGTCGCCACGGCGGATGCTTCCCGCAAGCGACGACACCCAGGCGCGCCTGCTGGAGCTGTACCGGCATACCGATCCGAGACTGGCCGCGGCGCTCGATGGGCGCATGCGCCTCGTGGCGCTCGGCCGGGCCGCCGGCATGGACGCTCCGAACCCGGAGGCGGCACGGCTTCCGCCACCCGGGATCGCGCGCGTGCGCGCCTTCTTTGCGGAGGCCGCCGGGACCGCCGCTCGTTATCTGGCACGGCCAGACGGCCCGCGCGTGGGGGCCTTGGGCCTCGTCGGCTGGGACACGCACGTCAACGAGGGTGCGGCGTCGGGGCAGCTGGCCAATCTCCTCGGCGCGCTCGATGGGGCGCTGGCGGCGGTCGAGACCAACATGGGCGAGTCCTGGCGCGAGACGGTGGTCGCGGTCGTCACCGAGTTCGGCCGCACGGCCCGCATCAACGGCACCGACGGCACCGACCACGGGACCGGCACGGTGGCAGTGCTGGTCGGTGGCGCCATCAAGGGTGGACGCGTGATCGCCAACTGGCCGGGGCTGAAGCCGGCCGACCTCCACGAGAATCGCGACCTCAGGGCGACGACCGACCTGCGCGCGGTGCTCAAGGGCGTGCTCGGGGATCACCTCAGGGTCGAGAGGACCGCGCTCGCCGGCGCCGTGTTTCCGGGCAGCGGGGATGTTGCGCCGATGGAAGGCCTGGTCGCTTCGAGCTGATGCGGGCCGTTGCGGCTCACTGGCGATCCGGCGGGTTCGCTGACCGCGCCGGGGCGGTCCCGCGTGCTGCCAGCATAGAGAGCCGCGCGGCGTATCCTTGTTGACGGCGTGCCATGGGCCGCACTGTGGGCGGCCCAGGCTGCTTCACAGCTGGGGAAACGACCCAGGGCCATTCAAAGATTCCGTCCGGTCACCAGGGCGAGGGCCTCGGCGCGGTCCTCGCGGAAGTTCTCGCGGGCCTCCGGCACCGAGAGACCGCGCGAACGGATGAGCCACAGCACGAGATTGCGCAGGGCCGCGAGCGCACGGGCTCCGGCGCGGACGCGGCAGCGGTCCTCGTGCATCGACACGTCCCGGACCCAATGCAGCTTGTTCTCGATGCCCCAATGGCCGCGCGACAGGGCCAAGAGCCGCTCGGGTGC
>DATBKR010000117.1:0-12655 GCA_036555805.1 Hyphomicrobiaceae bacterium
AAGACCTCCCGCCAGAAGGTGGCGGCGCACCGGCAGCGGCTGCGCAAGCAGGGCCTGCGGCCGATCCAGATCTGGGTGCCGGACGTGCGCGCACCGGGGTTCGCCGAGGAGGCGCGCCGGCAATCGCTGCTCGTCGGAAAGAGCCCCTACGAGAAGGAGGACCAGGACTTCATCGATGCGATCTCGGATCGTAGCGACGAATGAAGCGCGGGGAAGTCTGGACCGCCGCGGGCGGGCAGGACTATGCGGGCAAGCCGCGCCCCGTCGTGATCCTGCAGGACGACCGCTTCGAGGGCACGGCTTCGATTACCGTTTGCATGCTGACAACGCGGCTCACCGATGCACCCTTGTTTCGCCTGACCGTCGTACCAACCCCGGACAACGGGCTAAAGCTTGAGTCCCAGCTGATGGTCGACAAGATCACAACGGTCCCGAAGACCAGACTCGGGCAGCAGATCGGCAGACTCGACGATGAGGATGTGGTGCGGCTCAACCGTGCCGTCCTTGTTTTCCTCGGTCTGGCCGGACCACAGAAAGCCGCGTGACATGACCCAGCGCTACGAGCTCGCCCTCAAGGGTGCCGGACTTCCGCCGCGCTCGACTGTGGGAACAAGGATTGTACGGCAGAAAGCGACCGGGAGCAGTTCGCCCGCGTCGAGCGAATGCCATCAGCTCCCGGTGCGCCGCCACATGCCGCGCAGGCGTTCCTGCAGATCGACGCGGGCGACGGTGTTCTGAAGCGGCGAGAGCGAGGATCGGGGAGCCGGCCAGCTTTTCCTCTCGAAGTGCCCTGTGATGTCGGCCGGGATGAACCGGGTGCGTGCGGCATAGAGATGCCGGTCCCCCTTGCGCATCTGCTGCTGCACGTAGAAGCGCTGAGGCACCATGAGCCAAAGCCGAGTCTTGGCGCGGGTCATTGCGACATAGAGGAGCCGCCGCTCCTCCTCGATGTCCTCGACCGAACCGGTGGCCATGTCTGAGGGGATGCAGCCGTCCACCACGTTGAGCACGAACACCGATTTCCATTCCTGCCCCTTGGCCGAATGGATCGTGGAGAGGATCAGGTAGTCCTCGTCGAGCCGCGGAGAACCGGCCTCGTCGCTCGAGGCGCTCGGGGGATCGAGGGTGAGGTCGGTCAGGAAGGCCTGCCGGGAAGGATAGAGGGCCGCGATCCGCTGCAACTGGTCGAGGTCGCCAGCGCGCACGACGGCATCGGCGTAGCGCCGCTCCAGATGCGGCCGATACCACTGGCGCACGCGGTCGAACTCCGCCGGCCACGGAGTGACGGCACGGTGCAACCCGCTGACGAGGCTCACCAGCTCTGTCCAGGACTGGGCGGCCTTCGCGGGCGACGGGAACAGCGCGAGGGCATCGAGCGGGGAGTGCGAGGCCATGCGGTCGAGCACCTTGCCGGCGGTGGACGGTCCCACGCCCTCCAGAAGCTGCAACACCCGAAATCCCGTCACGCGGTCCGCGAGGTTCTCGGCCCAGCGGAGCACGGCCAGCATGTCCTTCACATGCGCCGCTTCGATGAACTTGAGCCCGCCGAACTTGACGAAGGAAACCTTGCGCCTGGTGAGCTCGATCTCCAGGAGCGCGCTGTGATGCGACGTGCGGAACAGCACGGCCTGCTCCTTGAGGGACATCCCGTCCTCGCGGTTCTCCAGGATGGCTGCCACGACGCATTCGGCCTGCGCCGCATCGTCCTCAACCGTCATGAGACACGGCTTCTCCCCCGCGGTCCGGTCGGAGCGCAGGTTCTTGGTGAAGCGCTCGCGCGCCAGGCCGATGACGGCGTTCGAGGCGGTCAGGATCGGCTGCGTGGAGCGGTAGTTCTGCTCGAGCGTGACGATGCGGGCAGGCGAGGGGAACTGGCCCGGGAAATCCAGGATGTTGCGCACGGTCGCCGCCCGGAAGCCATAGATGGCCTGGGCGTCGTCGCCCACGACCGTCAGCCCGGCGCCGTCGGGCTTGAGCGCTCGCAGGATGGCGGCCTGGAGCGGGTTGGTGTCCTGGTACTCGTCGACCAGGACATGATCGAAGCGGGCGCCGACATCCCTTGCCAGCTCCGGGACCTTCATCAGCTCGCCCCAGTAGAGGAGCAGGTCGTCGTAGTCGAGGACGTGCTGCGCCTGCTTGGCCTCCACGTAGGCGTCGAACAGCATCCGCAGGTCATTCTCCCAGGAGGCGCACCAGGGGAATTGCTTGCGCAGCACTTCGTCGAGCGGTTCGGCGGCGTTCACCGCGCGCGAGTAGATCGCCAGGCACGTGGCCTTGAGCGGAAAGCGTTCGCTTTTGTCGGAAAGGCTGAGGTCATGCCGCACCATGTTCATCAGGTCTGCCGAGTCCTCCCGGTCATGGATGGTGAAGCCGGGGTCGAGACCGATGGAGGTGGCAAACATCCGCAGCAGTCGCGCGCCGATGGCATGGAACGTGCCGGACCAGGCGAGGGGGCGTTGGCCTTCCAGCTTCGTGGCGCTGGCGACGAGGCGCTGCGCCCGCCGCTCCATCTCGGCGGCGGCGCGCCGAGAGAAGGTGAGGAGGAGGAGGCGGGCCGGATCGACGCCGTGGACGATGAGGTGAGCAACGCGATGCGCGAGCGTGTTCGTCTTGCCCGAACCGGCGCCGGCGATGACCAGAAGCGGCCCGCCGGCGTTGGCGCTGCCGGACACGATGCCATGCTCGACGGCGCTGCGCTGCGCGTCGTTGAGCGAGGCGAGATAAGGGGAGGCGAGCACGCCCGTCATGCACCGTCCAGAGCGTCACTTGTTTTCCGGCTCACGCAGCCTGATCATGATTCGTTCATGGCCGCCAGAAGGCGGCTGCCCCAACGCGCGCCCTCGAACTCCCCATCGGCACCACAGGGGGGGCAACGAGCCGTTGCGACGCGGCCTTCGAGCCACCGGAAGAAGGCGATGCGTGCCGGACGCAATCAGGCTGCCGTCGCGTCGCGCGTCGCTCTGTGCTCACGAAAGCCAGCGCTTGCGGCGCTTGTAGTGCTTGACGTCGCGGTAGGATTTGCGGGAGCCGACCTCGTTGAGTCCAAGATAGAACTCGCGGATATCAGAGTTGTCGCGCAGCGCCGCCGCGCTGCCTTCCAGCACGATGCGCCCGTTCTCCATCACGTAGCCGTGGTCGGCCACCTCCAGCGCCATGGCGGTGTTCTGCTCCACCAGCAGCACGGACACGCGCTGCTCCTGGACGAGCCTCCGCACGATGCCGAATATTTCCTCCACCAGCATGGGCGCGAGGCCGAGCGACGGCTCGTCCAGCAGCATCACCTTGGGGCTCGACATCAGCGCGCGACCGATGGCCAGCATCTGCTGCTCGCCGCCCGAGAGGTAGCCGGAGACCTGATCGCGGCGGTCCTTGAGTACCGGGAAGTAGGCGTACACACGCTCGATTCCCTCCGTCACCTTGTTCGCGCGCCTCTCCGTGTGGGCGCCGGCTACCAGGTTTTCCTCCGTAGTCAGGTGCTCGAACACGCGCCGACCCTCGAATACCTGGGAGATGCCGAGCCGCGTCACGTCGAAGGCACGCATGCCGTCGATGCGCCGGCCATCGAAGGTGATGCTGCCCTTGGTGACCTCGCCGCGCTCGGTTCGCAGTACCCCGGAGACCGCTTTGAGCGCGGTGGTCTTGCCGGCACCGTTGGCGCCAAGGAGCGTCGTGATCGAGCCCGACTTGACCTCGAGCGAGACGCCCCTCAGCACCAGGATGACGTTGTCGTAGACGACCTCGACGTTGTTGATCGACAGCATACGGCGCCCTAGTTGTCGCCCCGGCATCGCATGAGAGGCGATCCGGGGCGACGCTGTGCTCGCTGCGAACGCTAGTTCACAGCCACGAGGTGCTTCTGGATCAGGGACCGGTAGGCTTGGAACCAGTCGGTGGTCTTCACGAGCTTGCCGCCCTTGACCGACCACACCTGCACCCAGCCGCCGCCCTCGTGATCTTGGGGCGTGATTTCCATGGGCGGCACCATGCCGCCCAGGGTGAAGCCCTTGATGGATTCCATGCCGTTCTTGACATCGACCGAGTCGGGGCGCGCCCCGCCCTTGGCCTTAATGGCATTGCGCACCGCCTCGGCATGGAGCGCCGCGATCATCACGCCGCGATTGTAGAAGACGCTGGTCTCCTGCTGCGAGGGCGGGTCCTTGCCCTGCGCCTTGTACATCGCGTTGATGTCCTTGATGACCTGGAAGTCGGTGCCGACGCCGGCGAACTGCAGGGTGTTGTAGCCCTCGGCCGCGGCAAAGCCCCCGGCCGCCTTGATGTCAGCCTCCGATGCGCCCCACACCAGCGAGACGACGTTGCTCAAGGGATAGCCCTTGCCCTTCAACTCCTTGATCGAGACCGACGGGGACCGTCCGAACAGATGGGTGATGACAAAATCGGGCCTGAAGCGGTTGGTGATGTCGATCGCCTGCGCTCCCATCTCGACGCCGGGCGGCGGCACCGCGAAGGTCCGCATCTCGAACCCCTCCGACTTGGAGAGGTCGTTAAGGACCTCCAGGGGTTCCTTGCCTGCCGGGTTGTCGTAGTAGAGATAGGCGATCTTCTTCCCCTTCAGGCTGCCGCCGAGCCGCTTCTTGGCGAACTCGACCGCCGCCGCCGCCTGCGACCAGTAGCTCGCCGCCAGCGGGAACAGGTACGGGTAGCGCTTGCCGTCGGCCGCCGCCGCAGTGCCGAAGCCGGGCGAGGTGCCGAGGATCTTGTCCTCCTCCAGCCTCTTGGTGAGCGCGGCGGTCTGCGGCGTGCCGTAGAGCCCCACCAACACGGCGCCGTCCTTCTTGAAGCGCTCGTACGCCTCGATCGCCGGCGGCACCTTGTATTCGTGGTCGATCTCGACCACGCGGATCTTGTAGCCCTCGACCCCGCCTTTGCTGTTGAGGAGCGCGATGTAGTCGTGGTAGCCGGGACAGAGGAAGATCCCCACGGTCTGCGTGGCACCGGTGCGGTCGCACTGCAGGCCGAGCACCAGCTCCTTCTCCTGGGCCAGAGCGGCGCTGCCCCCGATCGCCAGCGCGCCGACCGCGACGGCGGCGCGCAGCCAGTTCATGCCTATCCTCATTGCAGTTTCCTCCTTGTTGGTTTCTTCACGCAGTTGGCACGTAGTCAGTAGGAAAATGGCCAAACCCGAAAGTAGTTGCGGATGTTGCGCCACAGCCGGTTCAGCCCTTCCGGCTCCGCCACCAGGAACAAGATGATGAGCGCCCCGAACAGCACCAGACGGGTAGAAGCGATCACGCTGGACATCTCGCCGGTACTGAAGAACAGGCCCGCCAGCGGCTCCATGATGAGCCGCAGCACGATCGGCAGCATGGTGACGAACACAGCGCCGAGGATGGAGCCCAGCACGGAGCCGAGCCCGCCGATGATGATCATCGCGAGGTAGTCGATCGACACGCCGATCTGGAACTGCTCGTAATTGGCGATGCCGAGATAGTAGGTGTAGAGCACGCCGCACACCCCGGCGTAGAACGACGAGGTGGCGAACGAGAGCAGCTTGTAGCGGTAGATGTTGATGCCGATGATCTCCGCGGCGATATCCTGGTCGCGGATGGCGACGAAGGCACGGCCGACGCGGCTGCGTGCCAGATTGAGCGTCGCAAGGATCGCGAGCGCGGCGAAGAACAGCAGAAAGAAATAGAGCTGGCCCTGCGTCCTCAGCTCATATCCCCACAGCGTCGGGCGCGGCACCGGTATCGAGGCCTCGGCACCCCCGGAGATGGCGGGCGTGTGGTTGATCACCCACTCGATGATCAGCTGGCCGGCGAGCGTGGCGATGGCAAGGTAGAGGCCCTTGATGCGCAAGCTCGGAATGCCGACGATTGCGCCGATCAGCGCCGCCATGAGGCCGCCCGCCGGCAGCGTGACCCAGAACGGCAGGCCGAACTTCACGGCGAGATTGGCCGCGGTGTAGGCGCCGACCGACATGAAGGCGGCGTGGCCGACCGAGATCTGCCCCGTGTAGCCGACCAGGATGTTGAGGCCCAGCGCGCCGACGATGGCGATCAGCGAAAGGTTGATGATCGACAGGTAGTAGTCGTGCAGCGACAGCGGCAGGATGACCGCGAACAGCAGTATGAAGAACGCCACCGTCCAGCGCGCGATCGGCAGCGGATAGAGCGCCATGTCGGCGGCATAGCTGGTCTTGTACACGCCGGACTCGCGGTGGAACATGGGCGCCTCTAGACGCGCTCGATGCGCTCAGTGCCGAAGATGCCGTAGGGCTTGAACATCAGGGCGACGATCATCAGCACGTAGGGGGCGAAGTCCTTGGTGCCGCCGCCGACGTAGGGATCGAGATAGCCGGCGGCGAGGCTTTCCACCACGCCGACGATGAGCCCGCCGACAACGGCGCCAACGATGGAATCGAGCCCGCCCAGGATCACCACCGGGAAGACCTTGAGGCCGATGAGGGCCAGGTGCACATCGACACCCAGCATACTGCCCCAGATCACGCCGCCCAGGGCGGAGACAATGCCGGCCATCGCCCAGGCGAGCGCGAAATAGCGCTCGACGTTGATGCCCATGGCCATCGCCACCTGCTGGTTGTCGGCCACGGCGCGCATCGCCACGCCCATGCGGCTTTTCATGAAGAACCAGGTGAAAAGGCCGAGGAACGCCAGGGTGACGACGACGCCAAGGATCTGGACCGGCGGCAGCGACACCGGGCCGATGCCGATCGGCAGGTCGCCGATGTTCAGCAACACGGCCCGCGTCTCGCCACCGACCGTGATCGGCGGCAGGCCGCGCAGAATGGCGCCCAGGCCGATGGTGGCCATGATCACGGCGATGATCGGCCGGCCGAGCAGGGGCCTGAGCACGACGCGCTCCAGCGCGAAGCCGAAGGCCACCATGACGGCGACGGCGGCGCCCACGCCTGTGAGGACGGGCATGCCCTTCACCGCCAGGACGAGCGCGGCAACGAAGCCGGCCAGCATCACGAACTCGCCCTGGGCGAAGTTGATGGCCTCGGTGGCCTTGTAGACCAGCACGAATCCCAGCGCGATCAGGGAGTACATGAGCCCGATCGACAGACCACTCACGGTCAGCGCGAACGCGAACTGCAATTCGTCCCACATGCGGCCGTCCCCCTATGCGGCCATGCGCTTGTCGCCGCCCGCGGCCGCTGCGATGTCGTGCACGGTCAAGGTCGACGTCAGCGAGCTCTTGCGCCCGTCCTCGAAGGTGACGTCCATGGTGAGCCGCGTCTCGCTGCGGCCGTCGTAGAACGCAGCGATAACGGGGGCGTACTTCTCCGCTACGAACGCGCGCCGCACTTTGCGCGTGCGCGTCATCTCCGCATCGTCGGCGTCAAGTTCCTTGTTGAGCAGCACGATGCGTGCGACTTTGGTCGTCCCCGGCAGGGTGGCGTTGACCTTGGTCACCTCCTCGACGATCAGCCGTGCCACGCCCGGCTTGGTGGCGAGGTCCATGAAGCTGGTGTAAGGCAGGCTGCGCGCTTCCGCCCACTTGCCGACGGTGCTCATGTCGATCGCCACCATGGCCGCCACGAACGCGCGCCCGTCGCCGAACGCCACGGCCTCGCGGATGTAGGGGCTGAACTTCAGCTTGTTCTCGATGAACTGCGGCGCGAACGGCGTGCCGTCGGCAAGCTTACCGACGTCCTTGGCGCGATCGATGATGGCCAGTTGGCCGCGCGGGTCGATGAGGCCGGCATCGCCCGTCCTGAGCCAGCCGTCCGGCGTCATGGCGTCTCGCGTGGCCTCCTCCTGCTTGTAGTAGCCGAGGAACACGCCGGGTCCCTTCACTTGCACTTCGCCGCGCTCGCCGATGCGTACCTCTGTGCCGGGCAGCGTGCGGCCGACGGTGGTGGGATCGGCCTCGTCGTTGCTCTGCAGGGCGACCAGAGCGCTGGCTTCAGTTGCCCCGTAGATCTGCTTGAGGTTGATGCCGAACGAGCGGAAGAAGCGAAACGCGTCGGCGCCCAGCGGCGCACCGCCGGTCAGGCACCAGCGCGCATTGCGCAGGCCCAGCTGATCGCGCACCGGGCCGTAGACCAGGGCCTCGCCCAGCCTGTAGGCCAGGCGTGTCCACGCCGGCACCGGCTTGCCGTCGCCCAGCAGCAGCTGGCGCCGCTCCGCGACGCGGCGGAAGTACTCGTATGCTCCTCGCTTGAGCCAGGAGGCATCCGCGGCCTTGACCTGCAGGCCGGTGAGCATGTTCTCCCAGATGCGGGGCGGGCCGAGCAGGGCGCTCGGGCCCAGTTCGCGCAGGTCGCGCTGCACGGTTTCGGGGCCCTCTGGGCAATTGCAGGTGGCCCCCACCACCAGGCTGGTCGACAGCGAGAACATGGAATCGCCGACCCAGCCCATCGGCAGGTAGCAGAGCCAGTTGTCGCCGCGCCGTATCGACTCGACGCTGGCGAAGCTCTCCGACGTGACGATCATGTTGGCGTGGCTCAACAGCACGCCTTTCGATCGGCCGGTGGTGCCCGACGTGTAGGCGATGAGCGCCACGTCATCGGCGGAGCCCAGCTCCAGTTCGCGCTCGTAGTAGCCGGGATGCGCACTGCCGAAGGAGCGCCCGGCCGCCTCGATGTCCGCAAACGGCTTCAGGCAATCGTCGCGGTACCCGCTCATGCCGCGCGGGTCCTCGTAGACCACCAGGCGCAGGTTCGGCAGGCTCCCCTTGAGCGACAGCACCTTGTCGACCTGCTCCTGATCCTCCGCCACCACCACAGATACCTCGGCATGCGAAAGCACGTGCACGAGTTCGCCGGCGATCGAGTCCTGGTAGAGCGGTACTGACAGGCCTCCCAGCACCTGGGCGGCAAGCTGCGCCCAGTAGAGGCGAGCGCGGTTGTCGCCGAGCACGGAGAGCTTGTCGCCGCGCTTGAAGCCGTTGACCGCCAGCCCGAGTGCGAAGTCGCGCACATGCTCGTGGCACGCCCGCCAGCTGTGGGTCTGCCAGATGCCGCGATCTTTCTCGCGCATGCCGGGCAGCCGCGTCGAGGTGTTGGCGCGCAGCCTGAGCAGCTTGGGCAGCGTATCGGTCGCCGGATCGGCGGCAAGCTTCATGGCAGGGCTCCCTTGCCGGTGCCGAGATAGGCTGCAATTACAGCCGGATTGCTCTGGATGTCGGCCGGAGGGCCGGCCGCAATCTTGCGTCCGCGATCCAGCACGACAACGCGATCGGAGATGTCCATCACCACCCCCATATCGTGCTCGATCAGCACTACTGTGATCCCGCGCTCCTGGTTCACGTCGAGGACGTAGCGCGCCATGTCCTCCTTCTCGTCCTGGTTCATGCCGCCCATGGGCTCGTCGAGCAGGAGAATCTTGGGCTCGAGCGCCAGCGCCCGGCCCAGCTCAACGCGCTTGCGCAGGCCGTAAGGCAGGGCCGCGGTCGGCATTTTGCGCAGGTCCTGCAGCTTCAGGAACTCGATGATCTCCTCGCACACGGCGCGATGCCGGATCTCTTCGCGCTGCGCCAGGCCCCAATAGATCACGCTGCCAAGTACGCCGGCGCGCATGCGCACGTGCCGCCCCAGCATCACGTTGTCGAGCACAGTGAGACCGCTGAACAGAGCGATGTTCTGGAAGGTGCGGGCCACGCCCAGGCCAGCGATCGCGCTTGGGCGCAAGCCGGTGATGTTGCGGCCGTCGAGGACGATGCGCCCGCTGTCCGGCCGGTAGAAGCCGGAGATCATATTGAGCAGCGAGGTCTTGCCGGCGCCATTGGGCCCGATGATGGAGAGGATGCGGCCCCTCGGGATGCCGATGGTGACGCCGTCCACGGCGAGGACGCCGCCGAAGCGCTTGCAGGCGCCCTCGATGGACATCTGCACGGCGGAGCCGGTGATCTGGCCTGCGGGCTGAGTGAGGTTCATGCGGCCGCCCCACACGCGGCTGCGGCCGGCGCGAAACCGTCGCCACAATGCCCGCAGGACCCTTCGGCCCACATGGCGTTGCCCCTCCCAGGGTGCCGCCGTTCACGGATAGGGCCGGCGCCGTCATTCTTGCCGTTGACGTGCGCCAGCTCGCGGCTCGACCGATGTTAGTTCAGCAGATCGCGCAATTCCATCTCCAAAACGCGACGCTCCGCGCCTGATCTTTCGCAGCCGGTCACCAAGGCAGAGCGGTTTGTGGCGACTATCCCCACACCCGCCGCGCCGTGTCGACGATCAACTCCAGCTTGGCCCACTGCTGGTCCTCAGTGAGGGCATTGCCGCCGGCAACACTGGCAAAGCCGCATTGTGCGGAGAGCGCCAGCTGCTCGACCGGGCAGTAGCGCGCGGCCTCCTCGATGCGCCGCAGCAAGCGATCTCGATCCTCGAGCTCCGGCGTTTTCGAGGACACCAGCCCAAGCACCACGCGCTTGCCCTTGGGCACGAAGCGCAACGGCGCGAAGTCACCGGCACGCTGCGTATCGTACTCCAGAAGGAAGACATCGACGGGCGTCTCGTTGAAGAGCTTCTCGGCGACCGGCTCGTAGCCGCCCGAAGCCATCCAGCGGCCGCGGAAGTTGCCGCGGCACAGATGCATCCCCCTTGTCATGGCTGCTGGCCGATCCGCAAGAATGCGCGCGACAAGGCCAAGGTAGGTCTCAAGCAGGGCGGCCGGCTCGCCGCCCTCGGCTGCGGCCTGGCCGCGCACGTCCGGATCGCAGAGCATCGCCACGGGCACCTCGTCGAGTTGCAGGTAGCTGCACCCCGCCTGCGCCAGCCCGGCCACCTCGGCGCGATAGATGTCGATGAGATCGCCAAAGTAGGCGGAAGCGTCGGGGTAGGCGGCGGGATCGACCGCCCGGCCCAGGCGAAAGAAATGGAACGCACTCGGAGCCGGCAGGGTGGCCTTGACCACGGCGCGCCGCGCATGCCGGTGCGCCCGTTCGAACTCCCGCAGCGCGATCGGGGCGCGCCTGGCAATGCGCTGTTCCGCCACGCAGGTCGGCCACTCGAAGGCGCGCCCGTCCGCATCCTTGAACTTGAAATGGGACGGCGCCAGACGAAGGCCGTCGAGCCCCTCGAAGAAGAAGCCGAACCACGACGAGCGTCCGAGCTCGCCGTCGGTCACCACCTCGAGGCCGATATCCTCCTGACGGCCGATCACGCGCGCGACCTCGGCATCGAGCAGCGCTTCGAAGGCCTGCGGCGAAAGGCGTCCCTCGCCGAGCGCTCTGCCGGCATCCTTGAGACTGCGCGGGCGCAGCAGGCTGCCGATGACCTCGGCGCGTGGGGACGGCGTGCTCGCGGCGGCGTCAGTCATCGGGCACTCCTGTTCGCATCCGCTTGCGATCTCGGCGGCAAGCCCCGGCCAGAGGCCGCCATCACGTGTTGACGATCGGGGCAGCCACCGATGCCCGCACCGCGGGAATGTCGGCATCGGCGAGCGGCGGCATGCGCTTCTTGCGCGCCAGGGCCCGCTCGACATGGGGCCCGAGCTCATCGGCCTTGCGCCGGTCGCGCTCCGCCGCGTTCTCGGCGAGTTCCGGAAGCACTTCACGGGCCAGCAGCGTCAGGGACTCGCAAATGTGCTCATGCCTGTTGCGCCCGGCCTGCTGCAGCAGAATGATCTGATCGACGCCGGCGTCCTGGAACGATCGCACGTGGGAGCGGAAGTCGCCTGGAGTGCCGATGCCGCGCGACTGATGGAATGCGCCCGCAAGGCCCTCGGTGCCTTGCGCCATCGCACCGACGGCGCCCCCGCTCCGTTCCTCCTGGAACTGCGCAAAGAGGCGCGAGCGGCCGGGCACGGCATCCTTGGTGACCAGGGCCGAGATGGCGAAGCGGAAGAACTCGAAACCTTCCTGCCCGCGTCTGACCGCTTCCTCCCGGTCGGGATGAAGGGAGAACGCCGAGACCATGGCGAGATTGGCGTTGACGCTATGGCCGAGGGGCACGCATGCATCGCTCCTGATGATGTCGTAGTAGATCCGGCTCCAGGTGCGCGCCTCAGCCTCGTCGATGAAGGAGAAGGCGAGCGCGCCGAGACCCAGGCTCGCCGCAACCTTGATGGTGTCGCGATTGGTGCACGCCATCCACATGGGCGGATGCGGCTTCTGCACGGGCTTGGGAAGCACGTTGCGGCAGGGCATCCTGAACGAGAGCCCTTCGAACCCTGGATACGGGGTCATCGCCATCATGTTGGCGATCTGCTCGGCCGCCTCCAGCGACATGGCGCGCTTCTCTTTCGCCGGGATATTGAACCCTGCGAGCTCCAGCCTGGTCGCACCCTCTCCGATCCCGAACTCGGCCCTGCCATTGGACACGAGATCAAGCATCGCGATCGCCTCGGCCGTGCGGGCCGGGTGATTGTAGTTGGCGATAACCTGGCGAATGCCGTGACCCAGTCTGATGCGCTTGGTGCGCGCTGCCGCCGCAGCTAGAAATACTTCGGAAGCCGAGCAGTGCGAGTACTCCTCGAGGAAATGGTGCTCCACAGCCCACGCGTAGTCGATCCCGAGGCGGTCGGCGAGCTCGACCTGGGCGAGGGCGTCCTGCACCAGCTGCCGCTCGTCATCAGGCCCCCACGGCCGCGGAAGCTGAAGCTCGTAGAACACACCGAACTTCATCAGGAATCCCCTACTGTCCGAAGCCTGGATAGAGCCGGGTGCGGGAGAAAGCCAAGCGCCTCCTCGTCCGACCGGCGGGTGGTAGTGTCTCAGTGCGCACCGGCCCCCG
>DATBKR010000118.1:0-6716 GCA_036555805.1 Hyphomicrobiaceae bacterium
GCGCGGCACTCCATATAGGAGGAGAGCGCCGCCACCACCTTGGGCCCGGCGGTGGGCGCGGTGGAGATGCGCCATACGGGCGCGCTGCTGCCCCGCAGCACCGACAGGCGGCGCAGTTCGCTCCAGAATTGCAGCGAGGCCGTCGGCTCAAGGTCCGTGATGGTGCCGTAGGCCTTGAGCAGATCCTTGAGGCGACCCGTGCGGTAGGCCACCGACTTGGCGAAGTTCTCCACCCGCAGCGCCGTCACCGCCTCGCCCTGACTGCGCAGCTCCGGATGTTCCAGCCGGGCCACCAGGGCCGCCTGCAGGTGCACCGCGCCCGCAACCTCGAACGCGCTGGCCATGGCGGTGCACAGCACCTCCACCGCGATCTCGTCGGGCAGGCCGAACAGGACGAGCGTGCCCGTCTCCTCGGCCGCCGGCAGCACCTTGAAGGTGACCTCGGACAGCACGGCCAGCGTCCCCCAGCTGCCCGCGAGGCCGCGGCACAGGTCGTAGCCCGTGACGTTCTTCATCACCCGGCCGCCCGACTTGAAGATCTCGCCGCGGCCGTTGACGCCGCGGATGCCCAGCAGATGGTCGCGCGCCGCTCCGATGGCGACGCGGCGGGAGCCCGAAACGTTGGCGGCGAACACGCCGCCGATGGTGGCCTGTCTCGCCTCGCCGCCCAGCATCGGCCCGTAGTCGACCGGTTCGAACGCGAGCATCTGGCCCCGTTCGGCCAGCGCCGTCTCCACCTGGGAGAGCGGCGTGCCGGCGCGCGCCGCCATCACCATCTCGCTCGGCTCGTAGAGGGTGATGCCGCGCATGGCGGCGGACGACACGCTGGCCGCGGTCTGGATCGGCCGCCCGATCTTCTGCTTGGAGCCTGCGCCCATTACTTCCAGCGGCGTGCCGCCGGCGCTCGCCTCGGCCAACACGCGCGCAAGCTCGCGCTCGTCGATGGGACGGACCTGCGAATGAACCGCCACGGCTGCCTCACGCCGCCTCGCGCCCAGGCTCTCGGGCAGCTTCGCGGCCGTCGAGGGGAAACACCTTGGCCGGGTTCAGCAGCCACTTGGGGTCGAACACAGTCTTGATGCGCATCTGCAGCGCCAAGTCTATGGGGCTGAACTGCACGCGCATGAGATCGCGCTTCTCGATGCCGACGCCGTGCTCGCCCGTGAGGCAGCCGCCCACCTCCACGCACAGCTTCAGGATCTCGGCACCGGCCTCTTCCGCCCGCTCCGCCTGCGTGGCATCGTTGGCGTCGTAGAGGATGAGCGGGTGCAGGTTGCCGTCGCCGGCGTGGAAGATGTTGGCCACCTTCAGTCCGTGGCGGCCGCAGATGTGCGAGATCTTGACCAGCACCTCGCCCAGCCGCTTGAGCGGGATCACCCCGTCCATGCAGTAGTAATCCGAGATGCGGCCGATGGCGCCGAACGCCGACTTGCGGCCCTTCCAGATGGCGGCGCTCTGCTCCGCGCTCTGGCTGATGCGCGACGCGCTCGGGTTGAAGCGCCTGGCGATGTTGGAGACCACGGCCAGGAGGTCGGCGATCTCCTCGCTGGAGCCCTCCACCTCCACGATCAGCAGCGCCTCCACGTCGGTGGGATAGCCGGCCCTGGCGAAGGCCTCGCACACCTGGATGGCCGGCCTGTCCATGAACTCGATGGCCACCGGGATGATGCCGGCACCGATGATGGCGGACACGCAGTTGCCCGCGGCCTCGCTGGAGCCGAACCCCAGGAGCATGGGCCGGGCGCCCTCGGGCGAGCGCAGGATGCGCACGGTGGCCTCGGTGGCGAGGCCGAACTGGCCCTCGGAGCCGATGATCAACCCCATCAGGTCGTAGCCCGCCGCATCGAGGTGCGCGCCGCCCACGTCCACCACCTCGCCGTCCATGAGCACCACGCGCATGCCCAGCACGTTGTTGGTGGTGACGCCGTACTTGAGGCAGTGCGCGCCCCCCGAATTCATGCCCAGGTTGCCGGCAAGCGTGCAGGCGAGCTGGCTCGACGGATCGGGCGCGTAGAAGAAGCCCTGCGCCTTCACGGCCTCGCTGATGCCGAGGTTGGTGATGCCGGTCTCCACCCGCGCGGTGCGGTTCAGGGTATCGATGTCGAGCACGCGGTCCATGCGCGAGACGCCGATGACGAGGGCGTCCTCGGCAGGCAGCGCCCCGCCCGACAGCGAGGTGCCGGCGCCGCGCGCCACCACCTTGATGTCGTTGTCGTGGCAGTAGCGCAGGAGCCGCGACACCTCCTCGGTGGATTCGGGCAGCGCCACGGCGAGCGGCAGGCGGCGGTAGGCGGTCAGCGCGTCGGTCTCGTAGGCGCGCCGGCCTTCCTCATCGGCGATGATGGTGCCGGGGGGCACGAGCCGGCCCAGGTCGGCGACGATCGCGTCGCGCTGGCGCACGACCGCGCGATCAGGTTCCGGCAGCGTCAATGCCATGGCTCGTTCCCCAGCTGTAGTCCTGGCTCTAATCTTAGAAGTCTACACCACATTCGCCTCGGCGGCGAACGGGCGCGCGGGAGCAGTTGCATATGAGAATGGCTTCGCGCACCTCCCGTCACCTGCCGCCACGGCGCAGCTTCTGCCCTTCCTTGACATCACGAGGCCTGCGCCACAATGCTCGGGCCGCCATGCAGCTATCGGCAGACGACATCGCGGAACTGACCCGCCTGGAGGAGGCGATGTGGATCGCCGCCACCCGCTCGATGCGGTGTTCCAGCGGGAGCGCTTTGCTCCCGACTTCTTGGAGATCGGTCGATCTGGTCGGGTTTACGCGCGTGAGCAGATGATCCGCACCGGGGGAGGAGAGATCAAGGCCGGTCTCCCGCTCGACGGGTTGCGTATCAGGCACTTGGACGGGGCGACGGTCCAGGTCACCTACAACAGCCACGTGGCGTACGGCAGCGTCGTGGAGCACGCCAGGCGCAGCTCGATCTGGACCAGGACGGACGGCGGCTGGGTGATGCGCTTTCACCAGGGTACGCCCTATGAGCCGTAATTGTGTCGGAGACCCCGCAATGACCCACGACATCGAATTGGTCCGAGGCAAGGGCAATGTCTCCCGCGATTTCGGATACGCCGATGCCGACGCCGAGCACCTGAAGGCCGTCCTGGCCGCGCAGATCATCAAGGTACTCGACAAGCAGAAATTGTCCGTGCGCACCGCAGGGGAGCTGACGGGTATCGCGGCGGCCGATTTCTCGCGCGTTCGCCGGGCCAAGCTCGATCGCTTCACCATCGATCGGCTCATGACTATCCTCGGCCGCCTCGACCGGAAGGTGGACGTTGCCGTCAACGTCCGCCCGAAAACGGCGCAGCGCGGTCCTCACTGCGATCCCAGCCCGCTGAGCCCTGATAGCAGGGCGCGTCCGTAGGCAGCGCCCCGCCTATGATCTCCGTCATCATCCCCACCCTGAACGCGGAGGCCGGACTGGCGCCGGCTTTGGCGGCGCTGGTGCCGGCGGCGCTCGACGGACTCGTGAAGGAGGCGATCGTCGTGGACGGGGGCTCCAGCGACGCCACCGCCGGGATCGCCGATGCGGCCGGCACCGAGTTCCTCACGCGCGGCGGCGGGCGCGGCTGCCAACTCGCCGCAGGGGCCGAGCGGGCGCGCTTCCCCTGGCTCCTGTTCCTTCACGCCGACACCGTGCTGGAGCCGGGCTGGGAGCGGGAGGCGGTGGCGTTCATGGAGGCCGTCGACAGCGGCACGCGGCCACCAGCCGCCGCCGCGTTCCGCTTCGCCCTCGACGATACCGGGCTCAGACCGCGCCTCCTCGAGCGGCTGGTGGCCTTGCGCTGTGCGCTCCTGCGCCTGCCCTACGGCGATCAGGGCCTGCTGGTGCCGAAGGCGCTCTATGCCGAGGCCGGCGGCTATCCTTCCTACGCCCTGATGGAGGACGTGGAGCTGGTCCGGCGGCTGGGCCGGCGGCGCATCGCACTGCTGCGCGCCCGCGCCGTCACCAGCGCGGCGCGGTACCGCCGCGACGGCTACCTGCTCCGGCCGCTGCGCAACCTCGCCTGCCTCGCCTTGTTCTTCCTGGGCGCCCCCCAGAGCATCCTCGGCCGCGTGTACGGCTGATGCACCGCAACCGGCCTTTCACATGTCCGTGAATTGGGGATTGCCGTCTTGGCGGCGTCGTCTACCGGTGCGAAGCGGTTTGCTTCCGTCTGCAGCAGGCTAGAGGAGGATGGTCCCATGCAGAGCATCTCGCGTCGTGCGTTCGTGATTTCGGCAGCAACCGCGGGCGCCGCGTTCGGCCTGGACGGTCCGTTGGAGTTCGTGGACAGGGCGTTCGGCCAGCAGGCGACGCAGGACATCGTCAAGTTCAAGGTCGGCGACATCGAGGTCATCCAGCTGTTCGACGGCACCTGGCAGAAGGCGCACGATCCGGGTTTTGTGCGCAACGCCTCGCTCGACGACGTGAAGGGCGCACTGAAGGCGGGCGGGCTCACCGACGCGTATGTGCCGATCCCCTTCACCGTGACGGCGGTCAGGATCGGTGGCCGGCTGGTCCTGTTCGACAGCGGCACCGGCGCGCAGGTGGCGCCCACGGCCGGGGACATCGCCAAGAAGAACCTGTGGCAGGCCGCCGGCATCGACCCCGCCAAGGTCGACACCATCATCATGACACATTTGCATCTGGACCATTACTTTGGGCTGTTGGCCAAGGACACCAACGCACCGACCTTCCCCAACGCCCAGATCCACATACCCGCCACCGAGTACGCCTACTGGACCAGCCCGACTCCCAAGGGTGCGCCCGCCGACCGCATCCGCGCAGTGTTCCCTGGCTGGAAGAACATCCGGCAGTTCGAAGGCGACGTGGAAGTCGTGCCCGGAATCCGCGCTATCAACTCCAACGGCCACACGCCCGGCCACGTGAGCTACCACGTCGCTTCGGGCAACCAGCAGATCATGGTGCTGGGAGACGTGACCAACGTCCGGGCTCTCAACATGACAAATCCGGGCTGGCACCTGGTCTTCGACGTCGATCCCAACCTGGCGGAGACGAACCGGCACAAGCTTCTCGATCGTGTCGTCGCCGACAAGGTCGTCGCCACCGGCTATCACTGGGGCGCGCCCGGCGCCGGCACCGTGGAGAAGGACGGCAAGGGCTACGCCCTCGTGGCCGTGAAGGCGTGACAACGGGACTCGTCATGCGGGTGGCGCGGCAGACGCCAGGATCGCGCCGGAGCTTGTGCAACGGGAAGGCGCCGCATCCACGTGCGGCGCCTTTTCGCTGGCGGCTGATCGTCATGGCAAAGGCGCCCGTGGCGGGCCGCGTGAAGACACGCATCGCGCGCGAGCTTGGCACGGCCACGGCAGTCCGCTTCGCACGGCACGGCGCGGCGGGCCTCCTGCAGCGCGTCGCGGCCGATCCGCGCTGGTCCACAACCCTCGCCGTAACGCCGGACGCCGCGGCGCCAAGCCGGTTCTGGCCGCGCCGGGTGCGCGCCGGCCCGCAAGGGCCGGGCGACCTCGGCGCGCGCATGCAGCGGCTGTTCGACCGCGCGCCCCCCGGCCCCGCGGTCATCGTCGGCACCGACGTACCTCTCATCGGCCGCGCCCACATCGCGACCGCCTTCCGCCTCCTCGGCCGGCATGACGCGGTTTTCGGGCCGGCGGAGGACGGCGGCTACTGGCTCGTCGGCCTGCGGCGCCGCCCACGCCATCTGCGGCCGTTCGGCGGCGTCCGCTGGTCCACCGCGCATGCCCTCGCCGATACGCTGGCCAACCTGCGCCGCCGGTCCGTCGCCCTGCTGCCTACGCTGTTCGACGTGGATACCGCCGCCGACCTCGCCCGCTGCGCCGGCTATTTCGCCCGTCGCATCCGTGCCCCGGCGGACCGACGTCGAGCCCCGGCTCTCCCGGTGGCGAGCGTCACCCCAGGTCGCGCTTCGCCTCCGCGATGAGATCGGACGCGTCGCCCGCCACCACGCGCTCGTCGGCCAGGACCGTCGCCGGCGGTTGAGCGAGGCGCTGGTAGCGCAGCGTGCCGTAGAACAGCACCGTCGCCACTGCGACGGCCGCGGCGATGGGAACGATATCGGCGGATACGGGCACGCCGAGGACATCGAGGTCGCCGAGGGTGAACAGCGCCTTGGAGCCGGCCCCGGAGTCGGGGAAGAACAGTACCAGGAACGACACCGCCGCGAGCACCACCCGCAGCACGACATCAACGGCGAGATTCGCTACGAAGCGCCCGAACAGGGCGAACGCCACCCCGCTGGTGCCGACCAGCACCAGCAGCGTCGCCCAGATCTCCGGCCAGCCGGGGTTCACCACCATGTCGGAGCGGGTGAAGATGGCGAAAGTCATGAGCGTGATCGGCGCACAGATCTTGCACGCCTCGTACATGGTGCGCATGAACGAGGCCTCGGCGATGCGCGCCGCCACGGCGGCGGTGAGCGAGGTGGGCGGCGACAGCTCGCCCCAGACGGACAGCAGGAACACGAAGAAGTGGGCGATCCACGGGTTGATCCCCAGCTCCTGCAGCGGCCGCACGATGACGATGGCGCCGATGATGTAGGTGGCCGTGGGCGGCAGCCCGGCGCCCGCGAGCCAGCCGAAGATGTAGGCCATGAAGATCACGCCCAGCATGCTCGACGAGCCCAGGTCGATGATCATCGCGCCCATGCGGTTGATGAACCCGGTCACCGTGAACAGGCCGATCATGATGCCGAGGGTGGCGAGCAGCAGCGTCAGGTACGACGTCATG
>DATBKR010000119.1:0-5871 GCA_036555805.1 Hyphomicrobiaceae bacterium
GCTCAGGCACGTGATCCTGCCCCAGCTCGCGCCGTTCTTTTTCGCCGCCGTGCGGTCCGGGCTGGCGCTGGTGTGGAAGATCGTGCTGGTGGTCGAGCTCCTCGGCCGCTCGAACGGGGTCGGATACGAGATCAACGTCGCGTTTCAGCTCTTCGACGTGTCCGTCATCCTGGCGTACGCCATCGCCTTCATCGTCGTCGTCCAGGTGATCGAGGTTGGTATCCTC
Organism: Hyphomicrobiaceae bacterium; assembly: GCA_036555805.1. Taxonomy (GTDB): domain Bacteria; phylum Pseudomonadota; class Alphaproteobacteria; order Rhizobiales; family Hyphomicrobiaceae; genus AWTP1-13. The sequence continues at coordinate 227 of DATBKR010000119.1, forward strand.
CAGCCGCTCGAGGCGAGGGCCGAGCGATGGCGCCGCTGAAGGGAGCACTCGACATCCACATCGAGCGCAAGTGTTTTCCGGCCGGCGGCCGGGGCGAGCCACTTGTGGTCCTGGAGGACGTTGAGCTGTCGGTTGTGGCCGGCTCCTTCGTCGCAATCACCGGCCCATCTGGCTGCGGCAAGACCACGCTGCTCAACGTCGTCGCCGGGCTCGACCGCAACTACGAGGGGCGCGTGGGGTTTGCCGCCGGACTGCGCCTCGCCTATGTCTTCCAGACCCCGCGTCTGCTGCCGTGGCGGACGGTGTCGCAGAACGTGGCTCTGGCGCTCCCGCCACGGGACCGGCGGATTGCGCACGTTCCGGAGCTGCTCGAGCGCGTCGGACTTGGCGATGCCGCTGCGGCATATCCCGAGCGGCTGTCGCTCGGCATGCAGCGGCGCGTGGCGCTGGCGCGTGCCTTCGTGCTGGATCCGGACATCCTGCTGATGGACGAGCCGTTCGTCTCCCTCGACGAGGAGGCGGCCCAGGGCTTGCGCGCGCTGTTGCGAAAACTGTGCTCCGGACGGGTCGTCACCGTTCTCTTCGTCACCCACAACACGATGGAGGCGGTGGCACTTGCCACGCGCGTCGTGCGGCTGTCGGGAGCGCCGGCGACCATCGTCCAGGACGTGACCGTCGCGCTGCCCGAGGAGCAGCGCAAAAGCGCAGATGCTGTTGCCGCCGAGCACGCCAGGATATTCGGCCACAACGGGTGAACATTCCTCTCGCGACACCCGTGGAACGTTAATCAACTAGGCGATTCCTCTAAGGCTCAATCGTGCAGGCGCGATAGGATTTCGTGGGTGCGGACTGCCAGACGCTGGCGTGCTGAGCGCCTCGACGCCTCCGCCCTTGAGGGGCACTTCTCGTCCGGGCCGACTGTCGGCAGCAGGGCGGCGCGAGGAGTCAGGTGTCATGGCAATCGAGCATCACCCCATATTGGGTCGGCGACATGTCCTCTGCGGAGGAGGCGCCAGCGTGTTTGCCGCTATGATGGCGTCAGTTCTTGGAGATTCAAAGCCGGCGCGCGCGCAGGCGATCGCAGGCAGCGTCCCCGAGGTGGACCGCCTGTCTGTTCGGATCGTAACTGACAGCTACCAGTTTGCGGTCACGGCCGGCAAGAAGACGGGACCGGTGGATGTCCAGCACTTCGGCTGGGGCCTCAGGGGCGACAGGCCACCCGGCAGGACGCTTATCAGCGAGTTCGGCTTGTCGATGCATGCCGAGTCTCAGCGCGGCGGCGACACGCGCAATGTGCTCGTGGATTTCGGCTTCACGCCCGAAGCGCTCGTCAACAACATCGCGCTGTTGGACATCGACCCGGCCAGGCTGGATGCGCTGGTCCTCAGCCATGGCCACTTCGACCACTTTGGCGGTCTCACCGGCTTCCTGCGGCATGGCAAGGACAGGCTGAAAGCCAAGCTGCCGTTCTACATCGGTGGCGAGGGCTGCTTCTGCTCGCGTGAATGGGTTGCGCCGCCGGTTCGGGGCAACTTCGGCACGCTCGATCGCAAAGCCCTGGAGCAGGCTGATCTGGCCGTGACCTATGCCGAGCGACCGTCGCTGGTGGCGGACCACGCCTTCACTGCAGGACAGACTGGATTGCGGAGCTTCGAGACGCTCCTTTCGCCGAGCACGATGAAGATCGGCATCGAGGACGGGATCGGCTGCTATCCCGACAAGTTCACACAGGAGGAGCGGAGCAAGGCGATCATCCCCGACCAGTTCCAGCACGAGCTCGCCACGGCGTACAACCTCAAAGGACGCGGCCTCGTCGTTCTCACCTCATGCAGCCACCGCGGCGTGGTCAATCACGTCAAGCAGGCCCAGGCGGCATCGGGGATCACGAAAGTGCACGCGGTCATCGGCGGCTTCCATCTTGCGCCTTATAAGGAGGACTACGTGCGCCAGACGATCGCCGCCCTCAGAGAGATGGACATCGATTACGTGGTCCCGTTGCATTGCACCGGCGAGATGTTCTATGAGCTGGCCAGGGTTGAGATGCCCGCCAAGCTACTGCGGTCCTATACGGGAACCCGGTTCGTTTTCGAGGGCACAGGTGCCTAGAGCGTCGTAGGTTGGGTCGAGCGAAGCGAGACCCAACATAGCGGGTGTCTCGATTGCCGGTGTTGGGTCGTCGCCCGGCTTGCGCCGGGCTTGACCCAACCTACGCCGCCCGGAACAACCGCACCGCCTCGTCGCACTCGAAGAGGTAGAGCAGCAGCTTGAGCGCCTCGCCGCGGGGCGACTTGAGGTCCGGGTCCTGGCTGAGGATGAGGCGGGCGTCGTCGCGGGCGGCGGCCAGCAGCTCGGCGAAGCTCGGCACCTCCGCGACGCGGAACTCGGGCATGCCGCTCTGCCGCGCGCCCAGCACCTCGCCGCCGCCGCGCAGCTCCAGGTCCTTCTCGGCAATCAGGAAGCCGTCCTCGGTGCGCTCCATCATGTCCAGCCGCTGGCGTGCATTCTCGCCCAGGGGAGCCTTGTAGAGCAGCATGCAGAAGCTCTCCCGGCTGCCGCGGCCCACGCGCCCGCGCAGCTGGTGCAATTGCGCGAGGCCGAAGCGCTCGGCGTGCTCGATCACCATGATGTTGGCGTCGGGTACGTTCACGCCCACCTCGATCACGGTGGTCGCCACCAGCACCTTGATGAGGCCGCCGGCGAACGCCGCCATGGTCTGGTCCTTGGCGGCGTTGGTCATGGCCCCATGCAGGAGCCCCACCTTGCCGGCACCGAGCACCTGCGCCAGATGCGCGGCGCGCGCCTCCGCCGCCGCCAGCTCGGAGTTGCCCGAGCTCTCGATCAGCGGGCACACCCAGTAGACCTGCGCGCCCTCGTTCAGCTGCGCCTTGAGCCGCTCGATCAGCCGCTCGATTGAGTCCACCGGCACCGCCTTGGTGACGATCGGCTTGCGCCCGGCCGGCTTCTCGGTGAGGCGCGACACGTCGAGGTCGCCGTAGTGCGTCATGAGCAGCGTGCGCGGGATCGGGGTAGCCGTCATGACCAGCAGGTTGGCGCCCTGCCCGCCGCCCTTCATCTGCAGCGCGAGCCGCTGGTGCACACCGAAACGGTGCTGCTCGTCGATCACGGCGAAGGCCAGGTCCTTGAACTCCACGTCGGACTGGAACAGGGCGTGCGTGCCGATCAGGATGTCGATCTCACCCTCCTTAAGCCGCTCCAGAAGCGTGTCGCGCGCCTTTCCCTTCTCCCGCCCGGTCAGGAGCCCGACCGTGAGGCCGGCGCTGTCGGCCAGCGGCGCAATGGTCTCGGCGTGCTGGCGCGCCAGCACCTCCGTCGGCGCCATCAGCGCAGCCTGGGCCCCGGCTTCCACGGCGATGGCCATCGCCATCAGCGCCACCACGGTCTTGCCCGAGCCCACGTCGCCCTGCAGCAGCCGCAGCATGCGGTGAGGCGCGGAGATGTCGTGCGCGATCTCCTTGACCGCCTGCCGCTGCGAGTTGGTGAGCGCGAACGGCAGCGCGTCGGCGATCCTGGCGCGGATGCGGCCGTCGCCCACGACACTGCGACCGGGCTGCCGCCTGAAGCTCTGCCGCACCAGCCCGAGCGCCAATTGCCCCGCAAGGAGCTCGTCGTAGGCCAGCCGCTGCCAGGGCGCAGAGCCCGCCGAGGCGTCCTCGGGCGTATCGGGCTGGTGCAGTCGCCGCAGCGCCCCCCTGAAGTCCGGCCAGTCGCGCCCCTTGAGCCACGCCGCGTTCTGCCACTCCTGCAGCTCCGGCACCTTCTCCAACGCACCGCGCACGGCCTTGAGCAGCACCTTGCCGGAGAGGCCGGCGGTGAGCGGGTAGACCGGCTCCAGCATGGGCAGGTCGGCGCGCGCCTCGGGGGGCACGATATAGTCCGGGTGCGCCATCTGCTTCCTGTCGTTGAAAGTGTCGACCCGCCCGCTGATGTAGCGCAGGCTGCCCTCGGGCAGCTGGCGCTGGATGAACCCGGGGTCTGCGTGGAAGAACACCAGGTCGAGACGGCCGGTCTCGTCCTCGCAGCCCACCTTGTAGGGCGCCCGGCTGTTGCCCGGCGGCGCCGGGCGGTGTCGCAGCACCCGCACACGTAGGGTGGCAATGGTCCCCGGCACGGCCGCGGCCAAGGTCGGTGTGGCACGCCGGTCGATGACGCCCGTGGGCGTGTGCCAGAGCAGGTCGATGACGCGCGGCTCGGTCACGCCGGGCGGCAGCCGCAGCGCCTTCTTGAGCAGCAGCGCCATGCGCGGGCCGATGCCCAGAAGGCTCGTCGCCGACGCAAACAGCGGGACTAGGAGTTGCGGCCGCATGGTGGAACGGGGTCAGACCCCTCGCGCATGAGCTGGCGTTTCACTTCGAAGGCTGGTGGCGAGGGGTCTGACCCCTGACCCGGCGCTTTTCTCACGGCGCCGGCCGGACTATATGACGGTCCTGAGGACGCGAGGTTGGCGGCGCGAATGTGGCCCGTCAAGCGGCGCGGCCTCAGGATCAACGCTGATCGTGTCATGACCGACGACGTCGATGTGCGCCGGCGGCGTGCTGCTTTTCGCGCCACGCATCGCGGCAACAAGGAGATCGACTGGCTGATCGGCCGGTTCGCTGAGGCGCGGCTGGCCGCCATGTCGCCCGAGGTGTTGACGGCGTTCGAGCGGCTGTTGCTGGTGCCGGACCCGAATCTGTACGACATGATCATGCACCCGGAGGTCGCGCCGGCCGGCGAGCATCAGCCGCTGGTGGCGGAGCTGCGCGCCTTCCACGGACTGGAGTGATGGGCTCGCAGATGTCCGGGGCGCAGACAAAGGACCGCACCGCCGTTGCCGCCCCGCGCGGCCGCGAGACGCTCTCCGGCGTGCCGGACGGGCTGGTGCCGCTGGTGCTGGCGCGCCTCACGGAGGAGGCCACCGCGGCGGCCAGGGGCGGAGCGCCGGCGCTGCCGCCCACGCTCTTGCACGTCGCCCGCGACGACCGGCGCATGGAGGCGATCGCCGAGGGGCTCGCCTTCTTCGCGTCCAGGCTGCGGGTGATCCAGCTGCCGGCCTGGGACACCGTCCCCTACGACCGCATCGGCCCCAACAGCGAGATCGTGTCCCGGCGCATCGCCGCGCTCGCCCGTCTCGCCGCCAGCAGCCGCAAGGATGCGACGCTGGTCCTCACCACCGTCAATGCCATCCTGCAGCGCCTGCCGCCGCGCGAGTTCGTCCGCCGCTCCATCAAGACCATCGCGCCGGGCCAGCGCCTCGACATGGGGCAGCTGATCCAGCGGCTCAACCTGGCGGGCTTCACCCGCAGCGGCACCGTCATGGAGCCGGGCGAGTATGCCGTGCGCGGCGGCATCCTCGACCTGTTTCCGCCTGGCCGGTCTACACCGGTGCGGCTCGACTTCTTCGGCGACACGCTGGAGCACATCAAGGCGTTCGATCCCGATACGCAGCGCACGAGCAAGATCGTGCAGCGCGTGAGCCTGCTGCCCATCAGCGAGGTCGCCTTCGGCGAGGCGGCCGAGAAGCTGTTCCGCCGCCGCTATGTGGAGGCGTTCGGGCCGGTCAAGACCGACGACCCGCTCTACGAGGCGGTGAGCGCCGGGCAGCGCTATCCCGGCATGGAGCACTGGCTGCCGCTGTTCCACGAGCG
>DATBKR010000120.1:0-4925 GCA_036555805.1 Hyphomicrobiaceae bacterium
GGGTGCGGCGTCGAAGACGATTGCGTATGCGATGTTGCAATTCCGCAAGCGTCCGGGCTAACAATCCGACCGGCCTTTTGCAGCTCGGGCTCCGGTGCCCAACCAATACGGACGTGGCTGTCGAACCTCCATCACCGCACGCCGGTGCGCGCCCTGACGCGACGCTCGATGCGGCGCGCGAGGTGTTGCACCGCGTCTTCGGGCACACCGGTTTCCGCGGGCTGCAGGCCGAGGTGATGAGCGAGGTGTTCGCCGGGCGCAGCGCGGTGGCGGTGCTGCCGACCGGCGGCGGCAAGAGCGTGTGCTATCAGATCCCGGCGATGCTGCGGCAGGGGCTGGGGCTGGTGGTGTCGCCGCTCATTGCCCTCATGACGGACCAGGTGGCGGCGCTGCGCCAGTCGGGCGTGGCGGCCGCGCGGCTCGACTCCAACGTCCATCCGCACGAGCGCAGCGAGATCTGGGACCAGATCGAGGCCGGCGCGCTGGACCTGCTCTACCTCTCGCCCGAGGGCCTGATGCAGCCCGCGATGCTGGAGCGGCTCGCGCGCTTGCCGCTGGCCCTGGTGGCCATTGACGAGGCGCACTGCGTGAGCCAGTGGGGCCACGACTTCCGGCCCGAATACCGCATGCTGGGCAGGCTGGCCGAGATCTTCCCGCGGGTGCCGCGGCTTGCCGTCACCGCCACGGCCGACGCCCGCACGCGGGCTGACATCCGCGCCGAGCTGCGGCTGGCCGATGCACGCGAGTTCGTTGCCAGCTTCGCGCGGCCCGAGCTGGCCCTGGCCGCCGAGCGCAAGCGCGGCCTGGGGCGCGAGCGCGTGCTGGAGCTGGTGACGGAACGGCCCGGCCGGTCGGGCGTGGTCTACGTCGGCAGGCGCGACGGCGTCGATGAGCTGGCCGCGATGCTCGCCGCCGTCGGGGTTCCGGCGCTCGCCTATCACGCCGGTCTCGACAAGGGCGTGCGCGCCAGGCGGCTGCATGAGTTCCTGGACGCGGACACGGCCGTGATGGTGGCCACCATTGCCTTCGGCATGGGCGTGGACAAGCCGGACGTGCGCTATGTCATCCACGCCGATCCGCCCGATTCGATCGAGGCGTACTGGCAGGAGGTGGGCCGCGCCGGCCGCGACGGCGCGCCCGCCGAGGGCGTCACGCTTTATTCCGCCTCCGATATGACATGGGCGCTGCGCCGCATCGAGGGCCGCAACATCGACGATGCCGTCAAGGCCGTGCAGACGCGCAAGGTGCGCCAGCTCTATGCCATGCTCGACGGCACCGGCTGCCGCCCGGCGGCGGTGCGGCGCTACTTCGGCGAGAGCGCGGCGGTTCCGTGCGGCGAGTGCGACCTGTGCCACGACCCGCCGCCGGCCGCCGATCTCAGCGAGGCGGCGCAGAAGGCGCTCTCCGCGGTGCACCGCCTGGGCGGCCGTTTCGGCCGCGGGCGCGTCGTCGACCACCTGCTCGGCAAGACCAGGGACGCCTTCGAGTCGGAGATGCGCCTGTCGACCTTCGGGATCGGCCGCGAACTGGGCGCCGGCGGCTGGCGCGATCTCCTGGACCAGCTTCTTTTCGAGGGCCTGTTGCGTGAACACCCCAACGACGGCCGGCCGCTGATCGGCCTCGGCGACATGGAGGAGGTAAGGGCGGTCTATCACGGCCGGCGGCGCGTCTCCATGCGCCGGCTGCGCCCCGGCGACGCACCAGCCGGTGGCCGCCCGGCCCGGGTGCGCAAGCGCCGAGGGGACAAGGAGCCCGGCATGGCTGGCGGCGCCGCGCGCAGCGCCGGCCTTGGCATCGAGGCCGCAGATGTGCCGCTGTTCGAGGCGCTCAGGGCCTGGCGGCGCGAGCGCGCCGCCGAGCAGAAGCTGCCGCCCTACCTCATCTTCCACGATACCGCGCTTGCCGCCATCGCCCGTCGCCGCCCGACAAGCGCCGACGCACTCGCCAAGATCGGCGGCGTGGGCCAGGCGAAGCTGGAGCGCTACGGCGCCGACGTGCTCAGGGTGGTGGTGGAGAATCCACGCGGTCGGCCGAGGACGTAGTTGGACCTTGTCCAATATTTCCGCACTCACCTAGGGAAACACCTGATCGACATCGACATCCATTCGGACAATTGTGTCGGCTTGTCACCGGGTTAGGGAGGGGCCGTGAGGGTGGGTGGCGTAATCCCTCGTATGGACCGCTACTTGGTGCTTCCGAACGCGGTTGGGAGCACGTGGACCGCGACACTCGGCGCGGCCGCGAGCATTGCTGCTGCCTATTTTCTCGCCGCCCGGCTCGGGCTGGCGTTGCGACCTCAGCCGGTCCAGATGGCCGTGTTCTGGCCCGCTTCCGGCGTCGCCGCCGGCGCCCTCCTTGTGGGAGGCCGGCGTGCAGCTCTCGCCGTTGGCATCGGCGTACTCGCCGGCAGCTTGGCGGCGATCATGCCGAACCACCAAGGCTTTCTGGAATCGACGTCGCTGGGGGTCTGCAACTTTGGCGAGGTCGCGGTACTGGCGGGTTTGCTTTGGTGGTGGTTCAAGGGACCGTTTTCGTTTCGAGATGTGCCGGCGGTCGTGGCATTTCTCGTGGCGGCCTTCCTGGCTGCGGCGATCAGCGGCCTTGGCGGTGCCGCGATCCTGGCCTCGCTCCCAAGGTCGTATCCCGCGGCTTGGCTGACGTGGCTCCCCTCGCATGCGACCGGTCTCGTGGTGGCTGCGCCGCTCCTGATCGCCCTCGATCAGGTCAGACATCGTCCGCCCTCTCGCGGTGAGAGTGTTGAGGCACTGGCGGCGCTCGCCATTCTGATCGTGGCGAGTCTCTATGCCGCGTATCAGCCTGCCAAATCCTGGCTCACCTTCAGCGCGACCCTTGTCACTCTGCCGCCGCTGTTGTGGCTGGCAGCCCGATGCCAGCCGGCCTTCGCGATTGCCGGCGCAAGCATGGCCTCGAGCGCGGTCATCTGTGCGACGACCTTCGGCATGGGTCGGTTCGGCGATCCGGCCGTGCCGATGATGGACCGCGTGTACGGGGCGCAGGCGATCGTCTTCACTTTGATGGTCTCGACACTCGTCCTTACGGTCTTGTTTGAAGGACTGAAGCGCAGCAACGAGCGGCTGCGGCTCAAGGAGGCCGGTTTTCATCAGCTGCTCGAAGCCTTGCCCGCGGCCATCCAAACCACCGATGCGATCGGTCGCATCACCTACTGCAACCGGGCGGCCGTCGAGCTGTGGGGAGCGCGTCCGCAGCTGGGCAGGGACACGAGGCACCGTCTCTATCGGCTCTTCTACACCGACGGTACGCCGATGCCGGACGAGGTGCAGCCGTGCCAGGTCTCGCTGCGCGAGATGCGGGCCGTGCGAGACCAGGAGGCGATCCTCGAACGGGCCGATGGACGGCGTGTTCCCGTCATCCCTTGTCCCTCCCCCCTGTTCGATGAGGCGGGCAAGTTCGCCGGCATCGTCAACATGCACGTTGACATCACCGAGCGCAAACGGGCCGAACAGGCCCTTGCGGAACGCGAAGCGCAACTCGCGCTGTTCGTCGAGCACGCCCCGGCCGCCATTGCCATGTTCGATCGCGACTTGCGCTATCTGGCAGTTTCCCGGCGATTCATGACCGATTTCCAGCTTCCTCCGGACCTGCCGCTCATGGGCCGCTCGCACTACGAGGTGTTTCCCGACGTTTCGCAGCGCTGGCGCGACATCCACGCCCGCGTGCTCGCCGGCGAGGAGCTTTCCCACGAGGAGGACCTGTTCGCCCGCCCGAGCGGTCGCACCGATTGGATGCGCTGGTCCATGGCGCCCTGGCGCCGGGACAACGGCCAGATCGGCGGCGCGGTTCTATTCTGCGAACTCAGAACGGAGCAGGTCGAGGCGCGGCGCGCCCTGGCGGAAAGCGAGGCGCGGTTTCGAGCGACATTCGAGCATGCGGCAGTGGGCGTCGCGCTGACGGGTCCCGACGGATCGTTTCTGCGTGTCAACGACAGCTTTACCCGTCTCCTCGGCTACTCCGCCGAGGAGCTCGCAACCAAGACTTTCCAGGAGGTCTCGCATCCGGACGACCTGGCGGTCAATCTCTCGGTGCTGAGAAAGGCGCTCAACGGCGAAGCCGACAGTTACGGCATCGAGAAGCGTTATATCCGCAAGGATGGGTCCGTTGTCTGGACCAACCTTACCGTCGGCTGCGTGCGCAAGCCGAACGGCTGCGTCGACTATCTCGTCTCGGTCATCGAGGACATCACGGATCGCAAGGAGGCCGAAGCACGCCTTGCCGAACGCAATGCACAGCTCGATCTTGCCCATCGCGCCGCGCGCGTGGGCTGTTATACGTACGAACTCTCCTCGAGAAGGTTGCGGTTTACGGGCGCCACCGCGGCGGCCTACGGCAAGTCCCAGGGCAGCATGGAAATCACCACAGACGAATGGCATGCGCGGGTGCATCGAGACGATGTGCAGCGGCTGCGCGCCGAGCACATTCGAGCTTTCAAGGAAAGGCGGAGCGAGCTCACCAGCGAGTTTCGGTTTGTGCGCCCGGGGGGAGAAGTCAGGTGCTTTGAAACGCGCAGCCTCATCGCCTACGACAACACCGGTCGGGCCGAGCGCATGACGGGAGTGTACATCGACGTGACGGAGCGTCGAAGGGCCGAGGATCACAAGAGCCTGCTCATCGCCGAACTCGACCATCGCGTGAAAAACGTGCTTGCCTGCGTTGCCGCCGTCGCGCAGCGGTCCCGCGAGTGCAGCAGGTCGGGAGACGAGTTCCTCGAGGTGCTCAACGGTCGCATCAATTCGTTGGCGAATACGCACGCGTTGCTGAGCCGCAGCCACTGGCAGGGCGTGGACCTCGAAGAGCTCGTGCGCGGCGAGCTGGCCTTCTGCGCAAGCGAGGACAGGGAGCTCATCGGGGGCCCGCGGGTCGACCTCGCCCCTGAAGCCACTCAGCCG
>DATBKR010000121.1:0-11999 GCA_036555805.1 Hyphomicrobiaceae bacterium
TACCCCGCTCGATCGGTGGATGGGCCAGCCAAGCGTCGAGCGGCCGTCGGAGACGGCCGGGCAGGGCGTCTTTCGTGCCCAGCACCGGATACAGGTCACGGCCATCGGGCGCGAGCCCGACGCCCTGCTCCTCCTTCCCTCCCCTCGGGCGGTGAACCGCCGCGAGGCCTTGCGTGCTGGCAGCGGGCCGTCGCGGGTCGCTCGCCCGACTTGCCTCGGTCCCGGCGCGGAGCGCTGCTCGCAATGACTCGCATCGCTCCGGCCGGTATAACAGGTTTGGGAGGGTGTCAGCCCCCCTGGCCTCCGGGTCTGCCAGCTCTGCGCGGATCACTCCGGCAAGGAAGCGCCGCGCCAGGAGTCGTGGCCGGGCATGTAGTGGCGGTTGGTCTGGGCCGGGTTGCGGTTGACCAGCGGGCGGGCGTAGAGCGGGTGGCGCATGCTGCGTACCTCGTGCTCGATGGCGAACACGGGGCGGTTGCTCTCCAGATCGACGATGTCGATGAAGCGGTATTGGTGCTGGTCGTCCTCCTGGCTGATGAGGCCGCGCTCCAGCAGGCGCCGGTAAGGCCCCGAGAAGTCCGCAAGATAGACCTGCACATGGTGGCCGTCGAACTCGGGCTGCCGCTCCTCGCTCTCGCGGAAGGCGAGGACCTGGTCGGGGCCTACCGAGGCGATCGCGCGCGGCGTGCCCTCGTCGTCGGCGACGCGCGCCGGGGTGGCCAGGACCTCGCGGTAGAAGCGAGCGATTGCCGGCGCGGTGCCGACAGGGACCGAGAACTCGACATAAGGCAGGCCGAGGCCCATCCGGCCGAAGCGCGGGGCCGGCCCTTGGCCTGGTTCATGGCAGCGGATGCGGTTGCCCCAGGGCGAGACGGCCTCCACGTACTCCTCGTGCTCGTAGAAGGCGAACCGCGTGCCCTCCAGCGGAGCCTTGACCGCGGCCAGCCGGCGCAGCAGCGCCTCGCGGCCGGGCAGCACCAGGCCGACGACCCCGCGCACCACCTGCGGCTTGCCGGTCGGCAGGTGGAACTGGCTCCTGCCGACGTTCGCCCACATGTTGTCGACCCCGGTCATCAGATAGGGATCACGCGTGAGGCCGAGCCCGCTCACATAGAACAAGGTTGCGAGGCGCTGGTCGGGCACGCGCGTGTTGACGTGCTCCAGCGCCACGACGTTACCCAGGTCCTCCGCGGTGCGGTCGAATGGCTGCTCCATGCCGATGCTCCTCCGGGACACAGGGTGCAGCAACTTGGCGGCGCAGGCAACGTGCGTGTGGCTCGCCCCAGGCCCGGTCAAGCAAATCCAGGTCGGGTCAACCCCCTCGCGCGAAGCGCAGAATGGGAAAATGCTCACCCTGTTTGCGAAGTGTCTGCCCCCCGTTTGGCGAGGGAGCCGGTTTCCGGTAGGAACGCGGCCATGTCCGAACGCACGAACAAGTCTGCCCGGCCCGTCGTGGCGGCCCTGGACAGGCTGGAGCGGATCTACGACGAGGCCAGCTCCGCGCTCGTCACCACGCTGGAGCGCTACCTGAGCGCGGGCGAGACCCCGACGAAGGAGACGCTGGCGGCGGCGTGCTACCCTTTGCTGCGCGTCGTCTATCACGACGGCGGCCGTCCAACGCCCACGCACCGGCGCGCCTTCGGCCGGCTGCAGCGGCTCGGCGCCTACGAGACGACCGTCACGCACCCGCGCGAGTTCCGCAGCTACCTCGCCGAGCAGCTGCAGCCGCTGGCCACCGAGTACGGGGCCAGGATCGAGGTGGAGAGGAGCCGGCGGCGCATCCCCTACCCCTACGTGCTCGACCGCGCCGGGGGGCTGGCCGGCGCCGCGGTGAACGTGGCCGACCTCGCCCGGCACTTCCCGACGCCGCAGCTGTCGGCGGTGGGCGACGAGATCGCCGACGGCGCCTGGGACTTCCGCGAGGGCGAGCCGCGTCCGCTGGCGCTGTTCGACGCCGTTCGCGTGGACTACTCGCTGCAGCGCCTCATGCACTACACCGGCAGCGACTGGCGCCATGTGCAGCGCTGGATCCTGCTCACCAACTACCACCGTTACGTGGACCGCTTCGTGCGCTGGGCGCGCGAGCGGCTCGACGCCGGCAGCCCCTTGCGGCAGCTCGTCCTGCCCGGCAACCTCATCGTCGGCCCGCGGCATGCACCGGAGGAGGCGGACGCCGTCATCGCCGGCAGCGCCTGGCACCGGTTCCAGATGCCCGCCTACCACCTCACCGCGCCGGACGGCGAAGGTGTGACGCTCGTCAACATCGGCGTCGGGCCCGCCAACGCCAAGACCATCACCGACCACCTGGCGGTGCTGCGTCCCAACTGCTGGCTCATCATCGGCCACTGCGGGGGCTTGAGGCAGACGCAGCAGATCGGCGACTACGTGCTGGCCCACGCTTACCTGCGCCAGGACCACATTCTCGACGCGCTGGTGCCGCCCGACATCCCGATCCCGGCGCTGGCCGAGATCCAGGTCGCGCTGCAGGACGCCGCCGGGATCGTTACCGGCGACCGCGGCGAGGCCTTGAAGCGGCGCCTGCGCACCGGCACCGTCGTCACCAACGACGACCGCAACTGGGAGCTGCGCTTCGCGCAGGAACGGCGCCGCATCAACCTGTCGCGCGCCATTGCCGTGGACATGGAGAGCGGCACCGTGGCGGCGCAAGGCTACCGCCTGCGGGTGCCCTACGGCACGCTGCTGTGCGTGTCCGACAAGCCGCTGCACGGCGAGATCAAGCTGCCCGGCGCCGCCAGCGCCTTCTACGAGCGCGCCGTAGGCCAGCACCTGGAGATCGGCCTCAAGGCGCTCGACCTCCTGCGCGAGCGCCGCGACACGCTCCACAGCCGCAAGCTCCGCAGCTTCGACGAGCCGCCGTTCCGGTGAGCGCGCGGCTCGGTCCGAGCGATCTGCCTGTCTCATCCGGTTCGCAGTGTCACTCCTTCCGGCGTATGTCGTCGGGTGCGGCGGACACGCCCTGCGCCGTGTCGTTCGCCATTGCCGGCAGTGGCTCCTTCGGTTGCTTTGGGACAGCCGGCTCTCTCGCCACGTTCCGCGCTCCGATGACCTCCTGCTGTTTGGGCAGCGAGCTCACCACGGCTACGGGTGTGCCGATCTCGGTGACGGACGCAAGGTGCAGAACCGCCGGGTTCAGCATGCGAAAGCAGCCGGAGGACTCCGCGCGACCGATCGACTTTGGATCGTTGGTGCCGTGGATGCGATAGAGAGTGTTGCCGAGATAGAGGGCAACGGCGCCCAACGGATTCCTGATGCCGCCCGTCATCTTCACGGGCAGTCGCGGGTCGCGCTCCCGCATCTCGGCGGGCGGATACCAGTCCGGCCAGGGCTGCTTGCGGCTGATCGTTTCCGTACCCGTCCAGCCGAAGCCTGTCCGCCCGACTCCGATGGAGTATTCATAGGCGCGGTTGTCCGCGAGCACATAGTAGAGCTTGCGCGCGCCGGTATCGATCACGATGGAGTTGGCCGGGAAACTGTATCGGAATGGAATCACAGGAGGAGCCAGCGGGGCGATCGATGGGCGAGGCCCGCCCTCGCGGGTGTCTCCCGCCCACTCGCGCCACTGTTGTTGGGACCGCTGCTCCGGCAACTCCGGGGGTGGTTCGTAGTTGAAGTCCGGTCCGAAAAGCTCTTGGGCCCACGGCGGCCAGCCTTGGGCGAGGCCTGCATCGCCGCTCGCAAGAAACAGAATGCCTCCGACCGATAGCACTGCCGCCATCCTGCGCATAAAGAACTCCTCGAGCCGCTGCCTTCAACTAACAGCTCAAGGCGGAGGATGTTCCACGGATGCGCGCCGGCGTTCGTACCGGCCTGCGTGCTGACCAGGTTATCGCCCAACTTGGCGATATAGCCTGAGAGGCGAGCCGAAACGTCGAACTCGGCCCGCGGGCCGCGCCGGCGTGAGGCCAACGGCACGGGGGCGCCGGCACGTCAGGGCTGACGCCTGCCAGCGCCCGCGCGCCAGGCGCCGGGGCTGCAGCCTATGAGGCGCCGGAAGCGGCGGTTGAAGGTGGAGAGGTCGCCGAAGCCGGCGTCGAAGGCGATGGCCGAGACCGGCTCGTGCGAGGTGCGCAGGCGAACCGCGGCGCGGGCGAGACGGGTGCGCAGCACATACTGATGCGGCGTCATGCCCGCCACCTGCCGGAAGATGCGCAGGAAATGGAAGGGGCTCATGCCGGCCTCGCGCGCCAGGTCGGCGAGGGCGAGCGGCTCCTCCGCGTGCATCTCGATGCGGCGCAGCGCCTCGCTGATGCGTCCCTCGTCGCGACGACTGGGCGCGCGCGCCGGTGGCTTCGCGTGGTCGAGCGTCGCCGCCACCGCACCTGCAAGGCGCAGCGCCACCTCCTCCAGTTCTGCCGAATCCTCCGCCTCGCGGGCGGCCTCAGCCGCGGCGAGCAGCGGCATGAGATCGGGCAGAGGCGGCAGGTGCGGCACGGCGAAGGTCGTGCGGCGCACGCCCGGCACTGCGGCCACCACTGCCTCCAGCGCGTCGGGCGCAAAGCTGAACGCGAGGCAGCGGTCGCCGTGGCCGTGCTCGTGCCCGCACTCGAAGCAGGCCCCCGCATTGCCCAGCAGGATGCCGCCGGGGGCCAGCACGGCCCTGCCGGCGCCCGTGCGGTACTGGAACGTACCCGCGGTCACGGCGGCGATGGATACCGCCTCGTGCCGCTCCTCGTACGGGCGGTCGTGCGGGCCGGCGGTGCAGACCACATCGCCGACGCTCCAGCCGATGCCCGAGGCGAGGACTCGAAAGGTCAATGCCATGGGCCGAGCATAGCAATTTTTCCCAAGCAGCGGAGCGGCTGAGCGGCCTAAGCCTGCGCAGCTACTGACACCATCCACCACGGAGCCCGTCATGTTCTACCCCGTTGCCCGCCGCGCCTTCGGCGGCGTCGCGCTCGCCGCACCGCTGGCCGCGCACGGCGGCCCGGTGGTCGCCGCAGTCCAGCCCGACAGTTTCGTCGACGTGCTGCACACCGACCACCCCGCGCCCGACCGCGCCGGAAAGCTCGCGCTCTATGGCTTTCTGGTCGGAAGCTGGGAGACTGCCGTGGTGGCGCACGAGGAGAACGGCACCACGCACACCCGCCGCGGCGAGATCCACGCAGGCTGGGTACTGGAGGGCCGCGCCCTGCAGGACGTGTGGATGGTCCCGCGCCGCGCCGAGCGCAACGCGGACGCGCAGCCGCAGCCGCTGCCGGTCACGGGAAGCTGGTACGGTACCACGCTGCGCGTGTACGACCCCGGTCTCGATGCCTGGCACATCTTCTGGCACAACCCCGCCACGCAGCTCTACACGCGCCAGATCGGCCGGGTGCGCGGGTCTGACATCGTGCAGGAGGGCCGGCACGACTCGGGAGCGCTGATGCGCTGGAGCTTCACCAAGATCACGCCAGACTCGTTCCATTGGCTGGGCGAAGTCTCCCCCGACAACGGCGCCAGCTGGAGGCTGCAGGTCGAGGTTCTGGCCCGCCGAGCCTAGGCGAAGGGGTCAGACCCCTCGCATCCACTGGTGAATTGAATCTCCAACGTAGAGGCGAGGGGTCTGACCCCCAGCGACAAGAGGAGTTTCTCCATGATCAATCACGTCTCGATCGGCGTGCGCGACATCGCGCGGGCGAAGCGCTTCTACGATGCCGCGCTCGCGCCGCTGAGCTACACCTGCCGCAGCCAGTCGGAGGGCTCCCTGGGCTACGGGGACGACGCCGTGGTGCTGTGGATCAGCGAGGTCGCGCGGCCGGTGCCGGCGAACGCGGACTCGGGCCTGCACTTCTGCTTCGATGCACCGACGCGCACCAGCGTCGACGCGTTCCATGCCGCGGCGCTGATGGCCGGCGGCCGCGACAACGGCAAGCCGGGGCTGCGCGCGGATTACGGACCCGACTACTACGCTGCATTCGTTGTCGATCCTGATGGCTACCGCATCGAGGCTTACTGCGCGGCCAAGGCCTGACCGCCGGTCCCGTCCGGAGCCCACGCCCCGGATCCAAGACTGGGCGCCCCGGGGGCAGGCGCCCGCGGTGACGACATTGGGCGAGGGGTGCGGCTGGCAAGGGCCCGTCGTGGTGCTATGGTCGGCGCCCATGGACATGCCCCGGACCGATCCTCCGAACCGAACCGTAGACGACAGCGCGGATCCCTTCACCGAGGCGGGCTTCCGCGCCCGCGCGCGTCACAGGCTCAGTGCCGCACCGTCGGAGGCAATCTTCGATCCGCGTTCGGGGCAGTCGCTGGGCCTCAGCGACTGGGACCTGAATCCCGAGTTCAAGGGCGACCTGGCGGTGATGCCGCCGGCGCGGCCAGCGGCGGTGCTGGTGCCGATCATGCTGCGCCCGGCGCTCACGGTGTTCCTCACCCAGCGTTCGCACGAGCTCAAGACCCACGCGGGCCAGATCTCCTTCCCCGGTGGCAAAATGGACCCCGAGGACAGGAGCGCGCTCGACTGCGCCCTGCGCGAGGCCTGGGAGGAGGTCGGCCTGCCTGCCGCCCATGTGGAACCGCTGGGCTACCTGGACAGCTACCGCACCGGCACCGGGTTCCAGATCGTGCCGGTGGTGGGGCTGGTACGGCCGGGGTTCGCCCTGGCGCTCGACGCGCGGGAGGTGAGCGACGCCTTCGAGGTGCCGCTGCAGTTCCTGATGAACCCGGCCAATTACCGCAAGGACTCGCGCGAGTGGCATGGCCGGCGGCGGTTCTTCTATGCCATGGCTTATGGGGAGCGCTATATATGGGGGGCCACCGCCGGCATGCTGAAGAACATGCAGCAGAGGCTGTTCCCGCCATGATCCGGATCGTCTTCGAGATCGTCCTGCTGTTTCTGCTCCCCACGTTCGCCTACCTGGGCTATGCGCTGTTGGCGCGCCCGGGCCGGCCGGCCAGGGCCGTCGTCGACGAGGCGCCGTTCGTGTGGCTGGCGCTCTCGGGGGCCGTGCTGGTGTTCGCCACGCTCATTTACTACGGATCGTCGTCCACCATGGGTGGCCGCGACCAGGTCTACACACCGGCGCGCATCAAGGATGGGCAGATCGAGCCCGGCCACTTCAAGTAGCGCCCGGATGTCTCCCAGATGTCTCAAGCGCCCGCCGCCCTCCCACCTCGCCTGACCGGGGCCGGATGGCTCGACCGTCCCGAGACCCAGGCCGTATTCGCCGCCCTCGCCACGAGCGGGTTTACCGCGCGCGCCGTGGGGGGGGCCGTGCGCAACGCGCTGGCAGGCCGGCCGGTGAGCGATGTGGACATCGCCACCGATGCGCGCCCCGAGGAGGTAATGCGCGCGGCCGAGGCGGCGGGCCTCAAGGCGGTGCCCACCGGGCTGGTGCACGGCACGGTGACAGTGGTCGCGGGCGGGCACCCCTGCGAGATCACCACGCTGCGCAGGGACGTGGAGACCCACGGCCGCCACGCTACTGTGGCCTTCACCGACGACTGGGCGGAGGACGCGAGGCGGCGCGACTTCACACTCAACGCGCTCTATTGCAGTGCCGACGGAACCGTGTTCGACCCGCTCGGCGGCTATCCGGACCTGGCGGCGCGGCGCGTGCGCTTCATCGGCGATGCGGCCGAGCGGATTCGCGAGGACTACCTGCGCATCCTGCGCTTCTTCCGCCTGACGGCGGAGTTCGCGGAGGGGCCGGCGGATGCGGGAGGCCTTGCGGCCTGCGTGCGCGAGCGCGCCGGCCTCTCCATCCTGTCGGCGGAGCGCGTGCGCGTGGAGTTCCTGCGCCTGCTGGCGGCGCAGCGCGGACCGGAGATCGCGGCGCTGATGCAGGACTACGGGCTGCTCCCGGCGGTGCTGGGCGCCGCTCCGCGCCCGGTGCTGCTCGCCCGGCTTGCCGCCGTCGAGGCGGCTCTCGGCGTCGCGCCCGATCCGGTGCTGCGGCTGGCGGCTCTTGCGGTGGAGGTCCCGGAGGATGCCGAGCGCCTGCGCGGCCGCCTCCGCCTGTCCAACGAGCAGGCGGCGAAGCTGGCGCGCGGCGTCCCGTGGCGCGAGGCCGACATCGGGCCAGCCAGCCCTGAAGCAGCCGCCCGGGCGTGGTCCTACCGGCACGGGCCGGCGGCCTACCGCGAGCGCGTGCTGCTCGCCTGGACGCGCACCGGCGACCCGCCCGACAGCGACGCGTGGCGTTATCGCCTGGCCCTGCCGGAGCGCTGGCCGCCGCCGCGCTTCCCGCTCAAGGGCGCCGACGCGCTGGGCCTGGGCATGTCCCCCGGCCCACGAGTGGGCGAGATCCTCCGCACCGTGGAGGACTGGTGGGTCGCAGGGGACTTTGCGGCCGACGAGAGCGCCTTGCGCGCAAGGCTCGCGGAGTTGGTGCGAGGCTAGCGGCCGTCGGGACGGGCGAGGTGTCCCCGACTCGGTTCGCGTCCGGCGCGCGGGCAGCTTGAAAAAGTCCTGCCGCACGCGCCGTCTTCCAACTCCGCCGTCAATGGAGGTGGGCGCGGCGGGCTGCCAGCGCCTCCCCCGTGGTGAGCGTCGGGTCCACTGCGCCCATGCGGCCGCCGAGCCAGGCGGCGATCGCGCCGAGGATCAGGGCGAGGGCGCCGAACAAGGCGCCGCGCGAGACGGCGGTGGTGGCCATCTGGGCGGCGGCCGTCGCCTGCTGCTTGGCGTGGTCGACGGCCTGGCGGAACTGCTGTTCGTAGCGTCCAAGCTGTGCGCGCGCCTGGTCGACGGGCACGCCCTGGGCCTTGGCGAGGGCCTGGGCGGCGCGCTCGCGGGCATCCTGGGCCTGGGCCGGGTCTGCCGTCATTGCGGCGCGCACGGCCGACACGGCCGCGTCCCTGAGGGCCGCCG
Organism: Hyphomicrobiaceae bacterium; assembly: GCA_036555805.1. Classification (GTDB taxonomy): domain Bacteria; phylum Pseudomonadota; class Alphaproteobacteria; order Rhizobiales; family Hyphomicrobiaceae; genus AWTP1-13. The sequence continues at coordinate 8,813 of DATBKR010000121.1, forward strand.
GATCGTTGCCGCCGCTGGCACTGCGAATGGCCCTCTCGATGCTTCCAAACGGGTCCGCAGCGCGCGAGACCTCCGGGGCCGCCACCTGGATGGCCGTCTGCGCCGTGGTGCCGACGGCCTGCGTGGCACCGCCGGCGAGGCTGCCGAGCGTCCAGAACGCGCCGCCCAGGGTCGCACCCACGGCCGTGGTCAGGAGGGCGAACATCAGGAGCACGGAGAGCGCCCAGGCCGTGAGGCCGTGCCACCCGCCGGAGGACTCCCTGGGCTGTCCGGCGAGCCGCCCGGCGGCGTAGCCGCCCACGAGTGCGGACACGATGCCTGAGAAGATCCACCAGATGCCCGCGCCGATCGAGAACGACGACGCGGAGGGGCTCCCGCTGCCGGCGGGGTCGAGGGTCGAGGCGCCGATGCCCAAACCGATGAGGTTGAGAATCAGTTGCGTGGCGAGGGCGAGTACCACGCCGGCCAGCACCGCACCCCACGAGACACGGTTGATGAGGATGGTGCGCACGTCTTCTTCCGGCGTGACGGGGGTGGTGTGGGGGGCGTCCCTGTCGCCGCGGGACCGGGCGGTCTCTGGCTGGATGGAGGCCATGGCGGTGCTCCGAGCTTGGTGTGCAGGCGTTGAGGGAGAATGCCCGTTTCCCCGCCTGGTTCCGCCGCGCTCGAGTGGCCTGGCGTGAACCTTACGTTAACGAGGAACTCAGGCCCCGGCGCCCGGTTGCGTGGCGACCGCTAGGGCGATCATGCGATGCGAAAGCGGGGGAACAAAGCGCGACCGCTCCGGGTTGTCCACCTGTCTGTCCGCGACGCGGTTCGGCGGGGGAGCAAGGAACCCGCGGAGTGTCGTCGCATCTACGCTCCGCGTTCGGAAGGCGAGGCGACGTGCACGGGATATGGTTGGCGGCTGTGCTGGCAGCGGGCTGCGTGTGGAGCGTGGCGGCCGCCGAGCAGACTGTGGAGGTGGGGCTTCTGACATGCCATTTATCCGCCCCCGTGGAGTCCGAAGCGGGTGACACGGGGCAGACGGGACAGACGCGGCTCGTCCTGTGCGACTTCAAGCCGAAGGGCGGGGCGCACGAGACATACACGGGCAGGGTGCAGGTGGCGAACACGTCCACCGAGGAGAAGCGCACGCTCCTGTGGCTGGTGAAAGCGCCGACGGCGGCGCCCTGGCCTCCGGGGTTCCTGCAGCAGAGCTACGCGGCCGACCCCAAGACGCCCGCCGGGCAGGTCCCCGATCTGATTGGCCAGGCGAACGCGGGAGTCGTGCTCCAGTCCATGGCCGAGCGGAAGGAGGGCAGCGTCAGCGCGGGGGACAAGTCGCCGGCAGCGGGCTTCGCCGTGCTCGGGGCGGAATTCAAACTGAAATCCACCACCGGCTGAGAGACGGCATCAGCGCCAGCCGAGGGCGGGCGCGACGTGGGTCAGGATGGCCTCTATGACGTGGGCATTGTAGGCCACGCCCAGCTGGTTGGGGACGGTGAGGAGCAGCGTGTCGGCTTCGGCAATGGCCTCGTCCTCGGCCAGCTGCTTGACGAGGACGTCGGGTTCCGCGGCGTAGCTGCGGCCGAAGATGGCCCGCTTCTCCGGCTCGATGAAGCCGAAGTGATCCTGGTCATCCCCGCCGCCGCCGAAATACGCGCGGTCGCGGTCGTCGACGAGCGCGAAGATGCTGCGGCTGACGGAGACGCGTGGGGTGCGCTGATGGGCCGCCGCGGCCCATGCAGTGCGGTAGGTGCGGATCTGCTCGACCTGCTGAATGTGAAAGGGCTTGCCGCTCTCGTCGAACTTCAGGGTGGAGCTCTGCAGGTTCATGCCGAGCTTGGCCGCCCACTCGGCGGTGGCGTTGGTCGCAGCGCCCCACCAGATGCGCTCGCGCAGGCCCTCCGAGTGCGGCTCGACGCGCAGGAGGCCGGGCGGGTTGGGGAACATGGGCCGAGGATTGGGCTTGGCGAAGCCCTCGCCGCGCAACACCTCGAGGAAGACCTCGGCGTGGCGCCGCGCCATGTCGGCGTCGCTCTGGCCCTCGGGCGGCACGTAGCCGAAGTAGCGCCAGCCGTCGATCACCTGCTCGGGCGAGCCGCGGCTGATGCCGAGCTGCAGGCGCCCGCCGGCGATGAGGTCGGCCGCGCCGGCGTCCTCGGCCATGTAGAGCGGGTTCTCGTAGCGCATGTCGACGACGGCCGTGCCGATCTCGATGCGGCTGGTCTTCGCGCCGACGGCGGCCAGCAGCGGGAACGGCGAGCCGAGCTGGCGGGCGAAGTGGTGCACACGGAAGTAGGCCCCGTCCGCACCCAGCTGTTCGGCGGCGACGGCGAGGTCGATGGATTGCAGCAGCGCGTCGGCGGCCGAGCGCGTCTGTGAGTGCGGCGAGGGCGACCAGTGGCCGAACGAGAGGAATCCGATTCTCTTTTTGGCAGGCATGGGGGCGGGACTCCGGGGGAGGATGCGCAAGGCGTCAGGGGAAGCGCGTAGTGCCTCGCCGGCGGTCTGTAAACCCGGACGCAGCGTGGAACGTCGGCGCGGCGGCGAGAATGCCCAGCAACGCGGCTATCGCCGCGTGTAGCCCTTGAGGCGATCGAGCAGGTCCTTGAGCGGGTCGTCGACCCACGCGTAGGTGAGGAAGTCGCGGTGGTCGGCGTCCTTGGGCGCCGAGAGGAAAGCGATGCTGCCCGGCCGCAGCCGCGGCGCCAGCGCCGTGGCGACCGGGATCTGCCGCTCCGCGAGCACCTTCTGCAGCTGGTTGTTGCGCGCCTCGGTGGAGTGCGTGTAGGTGCTCACGAAGAAGGCAGACTTCTGCTTGGCGACCCAATCGGCAAAGGTGTCGAGCTCGCCGTAGAGGGCGTCGAACAGCACTACACCACGCAGTCGGTTGCCGATGCCGCCGTGGTGCACGCACCAGGCCGTCGTCAGATAACCGCCGCTGTAGGCCACGATCACCACCGGCATGCTGGCGAACGATCTGACCGAGCGCGGATCGCCGTGCAGGCGCGCCAGGTGCTGTGCGGCCTCGCCCAGGAAGCGCGCGAAGGCGCCGGGCTCCCAGAACTTGCCGGCGCTGGAATCGGCGGCGTTGACGCCCGAGGAGGAGATCTGCGCCGGCACCTGCTGGCGCAGGTAGACGTCGTCGGCGAGCTTGGCGCCGTGGCCGTGGAAGAAGACGATGAGGACGCTCGGCCGGCGG
>DATBKR010000122.1:0-8896 GCA_036555805.1 Hyphomicrobiaceae bacterium
GCCAGTCCGAGGTGAACGACACCACGCAGAAGCGCGTCCTGGTGCCCTTGAAGGCGTTGGCCAGCACGTCGCCGTATTCGGCCGCGAGGTCGAAGTAGTCCATCGCCCGCGTGATGTAGAGATAGCTGTTGGCGTCGAACCGGTCGACGAAGGTGGAACCCTGGTGGCGCAGGTAGCTCTCCACCTGGAAGTCGGCATTGAATGAGAAGCTCTTGGCGTCCAGCCCCTGCAGCGAGCGGCCGAACTTGCGCTGCAGCGCCTCCTCCGACAGGTAGGTGATGTGCGCGGCCATGCGCGCCACGGCGAGGCCGTTGCGCGGCTCCTTGCCGAGCTCCAGGTAGCGCCCCCCGGCCCAGTTCGGGTCGGCCATGACCGCCTGGCGGCCCACCTCGTGGAAGGCGATGTTCTGCGAGGAGTGCCAGGCCGCCGCCGCGATCGGCACCGCGGCGAACACGCGCTCCTTGTAGCGCGCCGCCCATTGCAGCACCTGCATGCCGCCCATGGAGCCGCCGATCACGCAGAACAGCGTGTCGATGCCCAGGTGGTCGATGAGCGCCACCTGCGCGTCCACCATGTCGCCGATGGTGATGACGGGAAAGTCGAGCCCCCAGGGCCGGCTCGTTTGGGGGTTGAGACTCGCAGGGCCGGTGGAGCCCATGCAGCCGCCGAGCACGTTCGGGCAGATCACGAAAAAGCGGTCGGTGTCGACGGGCTTGCCGGGGCCGACCATGGTCTCCCACCAGCCTGGCTTGCCGGTGACGGGATGCGGGTTCGCCACGTACTGGTCGCCGGTGAGAGCGTGCGGCACGAGCACCGCATTCGACTTGTCGGGGTTGAGGGTGCCGTAGGTCTTGTAGGCGATGCGGTAGGGCGCAAGCTGCCGCCCTGAGGCGAGGAGGAGAGGCCGGCTCCCGGGAACGTCCAGGCAGTCGCTGCTGGGCTTCGTGGCCTGCAGCGCCCGTGCATCCGATGCCGCGGGCAGCTCTCCGATGTTCGCCGTGTCCATGAGCGCCGTTAGCTAGGCCGTCGCCAACGAATGTCAAGAGGCGGCGATGGGGTCAGACCCTGCGAGTCTGACCCCAGGGGAGTGGGGAGTAGGGGAGTGGGGAATCGGATTCCTGCTCGCGTTTTCTTCCCACTCCCCACTCCCCATTCCCCACTCCCTATTCGCCCTTCCCCCCTCTTCCCTGGTATGATGTAGCGCCGTCATGCCTCAAGCCCAAGCCTGGGGAGAAGAGGAGCCGCCTCCATGTTCGACCAATTCTCGCCCAAGGGCCGCCTCCTCGCCGCGGCCCTCGACTGCGCCGCGGCCAAGAGCTGGGACGCGGTGACGCTGCTCGACATCGCCGAGGCCGCGAAGCTCCCGCTCGCCGACCTGCGCAAGGAGTTCCACTCCAAGACCGGCATCCTGGCCGCGCTGCTGCGTGCGGTCGACGACGAGGTACTGAAGCGGGCGCCCAAGCGCACCGAAGAGCAGACGGCGCGCGACGCCCTGTTCGACATCGTCATGACGCGCTTCGACGTGCTCGCACCCTACAAGAAGGCGCTGCAGTCGATCCACGCCTCGGGCCCGGCCGATCTCGGGCTTGCGCGCCCGGTGCTCGCCTCCATGCACTGGATGCTGGAGGCCGCCAGCATCAACACCGAAGGCGCCGGCGGCACCCTGCGCGTGACCGGGCTCGCGGCGGTCTACGCTTCGGTGTTCGCCACCTGGCTTGAGGACGACGACCCCGGTCACGCCCGCACCATGGCGGCACTCGACCGCCGGCTGCGTCGCGGCGAGAGCGCCATCCGCAACGTCGAGCAGGTCACGTCCGTGGTGCACCGGCTCGCCACCGACGGTCCGGCGTTCCTGCGCTCGGTATTCCGCGGCCGGCCCGGCACACCGCCGCCGCAGCCGGGACAGAGTTCGGAAGCCGGGCTGCCGTAAAGCTCACACCCGTCGGACCCGGAGGGTGTGGCGCCGCTCAATAGAGCAGATACCGTGCCCGCTGTGCCCTGAACCGCGCCACCTCGTCCCGCCATGCGGCAATGATCTGCGCGCCGCTGCTGCCACCCGCGAGCATGTGATGCAGCTGCCTGGTACCGGCGAGTGCCTGGAACATGGCCAAGTTGGCAGTGGGCTCGGCGATGCCCCTGGCGCGGGCTTCGGCGAACAGCACCGCAAGCACGTGCACGCCGGTCTCCAGGGGCTCGAAGCCGACGGCGTCCGTGACGGCGATGCGCACACCGGGGATGTGCTGTCCTTCGAAGCGAGGATGCAGGGCAACGCCGGGGATCGAGCGCGGAGTAAAGTCGGCTGGCTCGAAGCGTACGCCAGGCAGCGCGAGCGCATTGAGCCGCCCCGCCGTGCGCCCGGCATCGAGCCAGGGCGCGCCGAACAGCGAGAACGGCGCCGGCGTGCCGCGGCCCTCGCTCACTTTGACCTCGCCGACGATCCCCATGCCGGGGTAGACGAGCGCGGCCTCGAAGCTCGGGATGTTCGGGCTCGTGGCCACCCAGGGCCGCTGCAGATCGGGCCAGCGCATGGAGCGGCGCCAGCCTTCGAGCGGGATGACCGCCAGCTCGAGCGTGTCCAGGCCCGGCAGCCAGCGCTCGCCCTTGACCATGCGTGCCAGCTCGCCCACGGTCAGGCCGTGCACGATGGGGATCGGGTACTGCCCCACAAAGGAGGAAAGCTCCGGCTCCCGAACGAACCCTGACACGTAGTCTCCACCCAGCGGATTTGGCCGGTCGAGGACAAAGAACGGAATGCGCGCCTCGGCCGCGGCCTGCATCGCCAGTCCCATGGTGGAGATGTAGGTGTAGTAGCGCGTGCCGATGTCCTGGATGTCGAACACCAGCGCGTCGACTCCGCGCAGCATCGCCGGCGTCGGCTTGCGGGAGGCGCCATACAGGCTGAACACCGGTACGCCGGTTTTGGCGTCAACCGCATTTTCGACCTTGGCTCCGGCCTCGGCCTCGCCGCGGAAGCCGTGCTCCGGTGCCAGGATGGCGGCAAGTTTCAGGTTTGGCGCCGTGGCCAGCAGGTCGGCCAGGTGTTCCGCGCCCACGCGGCCGGTCTGGTTGGCGATGAGCCCCACGCGCTTGCCAGCGAGCGCCGCGAAGCCGGTCCGAGCCAGCGCTTCGGCGCCCGTGACGATGCGGCCGGGCACCGCGGACTGGCTCGATGAGACGTATGCCATGGCGACCATGCCGGCGGCTGCAACCAGCTTGACGATGTACGGGGTCAGACCCGGGTCTCGCACCGCCGGCCCCGAGCCGCGCCTACAGCCCGCGCATGATGCAGCCGAGCAGGAGGATCACGTAGGCGGCGAGCAGACCGTAGAACTGCGGCGCCTCACCGGTCATGAGCGGCACGTCGGCGCCGAAGTACTTCGCAAACAGCACCGCCAGCGCCAGGATGATCGAGACCAGGAACGGCAGGATGCCAGGTGCCTTGAGTGCCATGCGTGTCGTCCCCCTCTTCATGGAGCTTGTCCCCCCGATGAGCCTAGCAGCTTGCGGCAGCGCGCGGCAGCCCCTCGCAATCTCCGCCCTCCCGCCGATGCCGGTGCGTGACAGCCTGGATCAGACGGGCACCGCCGGGCGCTTCGCCTTCACCGCCGCGTAGTAGGCCCACAGGAGGCGCGCGGCAACCCCGCGCCAGGGCCGCCAGCGCTCCGCGAGCGTCAGCATCTCGTCTTTGCCGGGGCGCTCCGCCAGCGCCAGCGCCTGCTGGGTGGCCACCTGCAGGGCGAGGTCCCCCGGCGCCCAGCCGTCGGCGCGGCCGAGGCAGAACATGATATAGATGTCGGCCGTCCACGGGCCGATGCCGACCACCGCGGTGAGCGCCCTGTGCACCTCCTCGTCGCTCGCGTGCGCGAGGGCCTCCAGGTCGAGGCCGTCCGCACACGCGGCCGCGACGGCGCGCAACGTGCGGATCTTGGGCTTGGACAGCCCTGCGCCGGCCAGGGCCTGGTGGGTGAGGCCGAGGAGCGCGGCCGGCTCGAACGGCCGGCACGCCGCGGCGGTGCGTTCCCAGATCGCCGCCGCGCTGGCGATGGAGAGCTGCTGGCCCACGACGATGCGGGCCAGACCCTCGAAGCCGGCCGGCCGGCGCCGCAGCGGCGGGTCGCCGGCGGTGTCGTGCACGTGGCGCATGGTGGTGCACTTGCGCCGCAGCGCCCGGACGCCCGCGCGTATGTCCTCCTCGGTGGTGATGATCCTCATTGCGGGACGGTCATAAGCTCGAGGAGGTGCCCGTCGGGCGTCCTGAAGTAGACGCCGCGGCCGCCGCCCCAGTCGTTGAGCTTGCCGTCCTCCGCGCTCCACGGCGCGCTGCCGTAGACGAGGCCGGCATCCTGCACCCGGCGGAAGATGGCGTCGAACTCGGGGTCGCTGACATGGAAGGCGTAGTGGTGGCTTTCGAAGTCGAGGGTCTCGTCGCTGAACAGGAAGGTCAGGGCATCGTTGACCTTCACCGGAGCGAAATACCCTTCCCGGCCTTCGTAGGTCAAACCGAAGAGCTGCGCGAACAGGCGCGCGGCGGCACCCTTGTCGCGCGCGGGCACGATGGTGTGGTTGAGCGTGATGGCCATGATCGCCTCCAGCTGATGGGCGTCGGCGGGGTTCAAGCGTGCAATTCTATTTAGAATTCCAGCAAGGCGCCATTCAGCCAGCCAAGGTCAGCCAGAACCGATTGCTTTTTCGGTGATCTGGCAATGTTGTCATCCCGGAATAGCGCGAAGCGCCATATCCGGGACCCATATGTGGACGGAGGCAAAACGCGGAGCCTGGGGCCTGGGTACCGGGTCGCGGGCTGTCGCCCGCGCCCGGCATGACAGCTGGCGCGCTCGCCCGGTATGACAGGGGTCAGGCGGCGTGGAACACCAGGGCGCGCAGCTCGATGCTCGCGCGCGGCGGCGCTCCGGCCGGCGTGGTGGGGTCGATGAAGGCGGTATGGGGGGCGAAGCGGGCGCGGGCGTCGATCCTGGAGTCGTAGCACTTCAGCAGAAGCACCTCATCGGTCTCCATGCTGGGCGCGTAGTACCAGCGGTGACCGGCATCATAGGTGACCGAGTAGGTCTCGCCGACGCGGTTCTGGTAGACGAGGTCGGAGGGGACGAGCTGCTCGGGCCTCACGCTCTGCGCATCGGCCACCGCCAGTGGCATGTCCAGCAGCGGCCCGCGGATCGGCCGCCAGAGGTTGACGATCTGCACGCGCCCACGCAGCAGCTGCACGGCCTCGTCGGGCAGAAGGTCGCGCACCCGCTGGGGCCCGGATTTCTCCGTATGGTCCACGTGCACGCGCGGCACCGGCTGACGCGGCTGGCCGGCCCGGCGGTCCTCGGCGCCGGGAACGCGCCGCCGCACCGTGGTGTCGAAGACGAACACCCGGTCGGCGCCGGTCATGTCCTTCAGGAGTTGCTCCGCCTCCGGGTAGTAGACCGACTTCACCTCCTGCTCGTTGTAGAAGTCGCGCACGGCGCTGCGATGCTGCACGAGGTCGAAGCCGTGCCTGTCGAGCGAGATCTCCGGGAGGATCGGCCGCATGTCGCTGATCTGCACGGTATGCGGCTCGTTGGTTGCCGTGCTGCGCGGCACGCCGGCCGGCGGGTCGTAGGTGTAGGTGCGGGGGCGCTCGCTAGTCGGGGCAAGATAGTGGAGCTCTGCCTTGACCCAGGGCAGTACGTCCACGGTCGCGCTGTGCAGGCTCATCTTCGGTCCTCCTGTGGCTTTTCAGGCCGCCGGGTCGCGCATGCAGAGCGCCCCGCGCTCGCGGGCGCATCGCGCCCGGTTCCCATCTGCACCAGACGTGGGAGGAAGGAGCGTCCGGTGCAACCAAGAAGTTCTCAAATGCATTGCAAGAAATTCTCATGGCCGAGGCCTGGGCGACGCTGCCGGCGCCCTTGCGCAGCGATGCCTCTGTCTCCAGATTTGGCAAGTGCTGCGGATCGGAAGGGCGCACCATCGACTCCCATTCAGATGACAAAGTCTCAACGGCAGGCAGAAGGTGACATGAGCGACACGCGGCAATTGCATCTCGGCGCCTTCATGCGTCCGGTGAGCATCCACACCGGCGCTTGGCGCTATCCCGGCTCGTTCCCCGACGCCAACTTCAATCTGGGCCACCTGAAGCGCTTCATTCAGACGCTGGAGCGCGCCAAGTTCGACGCCTTCTTCATGGCCGACCACATGGCCGTGCTCAACATGCCCCTGGAGGCGCTGAAACGCAGCCACACGGCGACTTCATTCGAGCCGTTCACGCTGCTTTCGGCCTTGTCGGCCGTGACCGAGCGCATCGGGCTCGTCGCAACGGCCTCCACCACCTTCGATGCGCCCTACCACATCGCGCGCCGGTTCGCCTCGCTCGACCACCTGAGCGGCGGGCGCGCCGGCTGGAACATCGTCACCACTTCCAACCCCGACGCGGCGCTCAACTTCGGGCTGGAGGAGCACATGGAGCACGGCGAGCGCTACGCCCGGGCGCGCGAGTTCTACGACGTGGTCACCGGTTTGTGGGACAGCTGGGCCGACGATGCCTTCATTCGGGACGTGGAGAGCGGGACCTACTTCGACCCCGACAAGCTGCACGTGCTCGGCCACAAGGGGAAATACCTGTCCGTGCGCGGTCCACTGAACATCGCGCGGCCTGTCCAGGGCTGGCCGGTTATCGTCCAGGCCGGCGCCTCAGACGCCGGCCGGCAGCTCGCGGCCGAAACGGCGGAGGTGGTGTTCGCTGCCGGCTATCCGCTGCGCGCCTCCCAGCAGTTCTATGCGGACGTGAAGGGCCGCGCGGAGAAGGCTGGACGCAACCCGGACCACATCAAGATCCTGCCCGGCGTGATGGTCGTCGTCGGCGACAGCGTGGACGAGGCGCGCGCCAGGCGGGCGCGGCTCGACGGCCTCGTTCACTACGACAGCGCCGTCGCCTCACTCTCCATTGCGCTCGGCACCGACGCCTCCATGTTCGATCCGGACGGCCCGCTGCCCGAGATTCCGGAGACCAACCAGAGCAAGAGCGGACGCGATCGCGTCATCGAACTGGCCAGGCGCGAAAGCCTCACGGTGCGCCAGCTGGCCCAGCGCCTCGGCGGCTACGCCGGCCAGACGTTCCTCGGCACCCCGGCCAGCGTCGCCGACGAAATGGAGGAATGGCTGGAGAGCCGCGGCAGCGATGGCTTCAACGTGATGTTCCCCTACCTGCCCGAAGGGCTCGACGACTTCGTGGCCGGCGTGGTGCCGGAGCTGCAGCGGCGCGGGCTGTTCCGGCGCGAGTATCCCGGCACCACGTTGCGCGACACCCTGGGGCTGCCGCGGCCGGAGAACAGGCTTTTCGCGTAGGCGGGTTAACGCCGGCGAAGCCGGCGGCAGACCAAACACAGCGCACAAACGATGCTGGTCGCTATGTTGGGTCTCGCTGCGCTCGACCCAACCTACGCCGTTCCAAGCGCCTCGCGCATCAGCTGGCCTACGTTGTGGGCGTTGGGAGCGATCAGGGCGCCGGCGGCGCGCAACACCTCGATCTTGCGGTCGGCGGAGCCGGTCCGCTCGCTGCTGAAGGCGCCGGCATGGCCCATGCGGCGCAGGCGCGGGGCGTGCCGGCCGGCCACCAGCGCGACGATGGGCTTGTGCGAGTTGAGGCGTGCGATGGTCTTGGCGGCCTCCTCCTCGTCGGAGCCGCCGATCTCGCCGATCAGGACGATGCCATCGGTCTCGCCGTCCGCCTGGAACAGCTCCACGCACTGGGCGAGCGTCAGCCCGTGCACGGGGTCGCCACCGACGCCCACGGTGGTCGATTGACCGAGTCCGGCTCTGGTCACCTGGGCCACGATCTCGCTGGTGAGCGACGCCGAGCGGGAGGCGATGCCGATACCGCCCCTCCTGGCGCTGGCGGTGGCCATGACGCCGAGCTGCGCAACGCCAGGCGCCAGCACTCCCTGCGAGTTGGGGCCGACCAGGCGCGTGTGTGTGCCGTCGAGGGCCTGGCGCACCCGCACCATGTCGAGCAGCGGCACGCGTTCGGTCACGCACACCACGAGCGGCACGCCTGCGTGGATCGCCTCGATCATGGCTCCAGCGGCCCGGTCGGGCGGCACGAACACCAGGCTGGCGTTGGCGCCGGTGGCCGCCACCGCCTCGGCCACCGTATCGAACACGGGCAGGTCGAGATGCCGCCTGCCGCCCTTGCCGGGCGTCACCCCGCCGACGATGCGCGTGCCATAGCTCAGCATGCGGCTCACATGGAAGGTGGCGGCCCGCCCGGTCAGGCCCTGGCAGATCACGCGCGTTTCGCGACCAACGAGGATAGCCATGAAGGTGCTTCCCTTTTTGCGCAGGCCACCGCCTGCTGCACGGCATCCCAGGGCGTAGTGCAGGCGATGTGCGGCACCCCAGTGTTGTGCAGCACCGTCCGGGCGAACTCGGCGTGATTGCCGGCCATGCAGATGACGATGGGAATGCCGCGCGCCAGACGCTGCGGACCGCGGCGCCGCACGGCGATGCCAATGCCCTCGGCGATGGTATCGCAGGCCTGCATGCCACCGCCGTGTACGTTGACCAGGATCGAGCGCACCGCGCGGTTGTCGAGGATCAGCCCGAAGCCGCGCGCGATGTCGAGGCTCGTAGCCGTCGTGCGGATGTCCATGAAGTTGGCGGGCCGACCGCCGGCGTCGCACACCATGTCGAGGGTGGCCAGCGCCAGCCCGGCACCGTTGACAAGCACGCCGATGTCGCCCGCCATGCGGATGTAGTTGATCTGGTGCTGCTGGGCCTCCAGCTCCACAGGATCGCTCTCGTCGCGCGCCATGAAGTCGCGCAGCGCGCGCAGGTCGGCGTGGCGGAAGAGCGCGTTGTCGTCGATGCTGAGCTTGGCGTCGAGGGCGATGAGCCGGCCGCCCGCGGTGAGCGCGAG
>DATBKR010000123.1:0-9546 GCA_036555805.1 Hyphomicrobiaceae bacterium
GTCCTGTCCCAGCTACTGGTGGAACAGCGATCGCTATCTCGGCCCCGCAATCCTGCTGCAGGCGCAGCGCTGGCTGAGCGACAGCCGCGACGAGGCGCAGGGCGAGCGGCTGGACAATCTGGAGGACCCGTTCCGCCTCTACCGCTGCCACACCATCCTGAACTGCACCAAGGCCTGCCCCAAGGGGCTCAATCCGGCCAAGGCCATCGCCGAGATCAAGAAGATGATGGTCGAGCGCAGCGTGTAAACCGGAACGCCATCGAATAAGCAGAGCCGAAAAAAACAAAGCCGGAGATTACGCGGGCACTTGTCTCCGGCCTCAAACTGTCAGTCTGATCTTCGACACCATGCGGTCTGCCGCTCTGCCCTGGTGCCCTGCCGGGGCCGGCGTCAGATCGCGCGATCGCGTCCCGATCAGGCGCGCTTGCCAGCGCGCTTCTTGGCCGCAGGCTTCTTCACCGCGGTCTTCTTCTTCGCTGCAGTCTTCGCTTTCGTGGCTGCTTTGGCCATGTCATTCCCCTTTTCTCTCTTTCGTCCGAATCGCTTTCGAACTCCGGCATAATGAGCAACCGCCGCTATTTTGTTGATAGAGAACAGCAAATTCGCTGCGGAATAAGCAACCTTTGCGCATGTGTGTTGCGACAAGTCCACAAATTCGCGGGGACCGCGCGCAAAAAGGCAGGATCGCCAAATAATTTGCGCCCGCGGTTTTGTGCGCGCTCGTCGCGTCATTCCGGAGAGAGCGCGGCGCGCGTGAGCGCGTCGAGGCGCTCGCGCAGCGCTTCGCCGCCGCCGATCTGCGGCAGCGAGCGGGTGAGCGCCTCGCGCGACTCCCAGCGGCCGATCAGCGTCTTGGCGCGCGCGAAGGCACGCTCGAACGAACGCTCGCGCCGCAGCGCACGATTGAAGAAGGCGTCGCCGAAATAGGTCCACTCCCGCCTGTCCTCGCATCCGAACGAGGCGCGGTCGGCGTGCGCGGCGGCGATGACGAGCGAGGTCGGACTTTGCAGCAGCGGTATGAAGCTGCCCGCGTGGCAGGCCGAGATTACGATCACGCGGTTCCCGATCTGCGCGTCATCGAGCATCGACTTGAGCTCCGTCGGCGTCAGGCCGTCGAAGGCGAAGCCCGGCATCTCGACCGCCAGCAGGTCCTTGCGGCCGTGCGAGGTCAGGAACAGGAACAGGACGTCGGTGTCCGGGTTCATCAGGCTGCCGACCCGGCGAAGCGCCTCGGCGAGATTGGCCGGGCTCGCCAGCGCGATGTCGCCGACCGTGCTGGCGTGGTTCACGAGCACCACCGACCGGCCCTTGGTGCCGAAGCGTGCGTCGAACAGCTCGCGCACGGCGAGCGCCTCGCGCTTGAAGACGGCTTCCGGCCCGTAGCCGGCGAAGGCCACGAAGAACAGCTGCGGCGATGGATCGGTGCGCGTCGCCTGCAGGCCCGCAAACGCCCGCTGCAGCAGCAGCGGCTGGCGTTCGGACACGGCGGCGACGTCGAGACTCGGCAGGGCCTGCGGTCCCGACTCCATCTGCGGCTGCGCCTGTCCATCCCCGTCCTGAGCCGTCAGCGTGCCGCCCGCCAGCAGCACGCCGACGGCTACGGCCGCTGACAGAGCCAACGAGCGAAGCGCGAGAGACAAACGCGGCGGCAGCATCATAGAGGTTCTCCCCTGTCGGTCGGCGGTGCGCCGGCGCCCGATCACCACGCCAGCTCCAGGATCTCGCGCACGTCGGCTGCGCCGGCTATGGGGCGCGGGTTCATTTTGACCGGATGGTAACCGAGCGCCCGTCGCGCCAGCTCGTCGAGATGCTCGCGCCCGATGCCTACCGCGCGCAGCGTCACAGGCTGGCCGAGACCGGCGATCAGCTCCTTCACCAGCTCCCACGCGGGCCGGTCCGGTACCCCCATCGCAGCGGACAGCACCTGCTGGCGCGCGGCATTCACCTCGGCGTTCCACCGGAGCACCGCCGGCAGCATCACGCAGGAGGTGTGGCCATGGGCTACGCCGAAGGTGGAGCCCAGCGCGTAGCCGATGCCGTGGCTGGCTCCGGTGGGCACACCGGACGCCAGTGGCGCGATCGCCTGCCACATGCCGATCTGCGCCGCGAGGCGCGGTGCCGGGTCGGCCGGGTTCAGCTTGATGGCGGGCAGCGCCTCATAGAGCAGCCTCAGACCATGCAGCGACAGCGCCTCCGTGGCCAGGCTCGCACGCGGACTGCAGTAGCTCTCCACGGCATGGTCGACCGCGCGGATGCCGGTGCAGAAGAGCAGCCACTGCGGCGTGTCGAAGGTCGCGGCCGGATCGAGAATGACGCAGCGCGGGGCGAACAGCCGGTGCCGGAACGACTGCTTGGTGTTGGTGGCGGACTCGGTGACGCCGGCGCTGTCGGTGAACTCGGAGGCCGAGAGCGTGGTGGAGAGGGATGCCATGCGCACTGCGCCGGCCGGCGGGGCGATGGCCGGATGATAGCCGCGGTCGAACCCCGAGCGGTAGGGCTCCATGGCCTCGGCCGTTTCCAGGCCCATCCAGAGGCAAAGCAGCATCGCCTTGGTGGCGTCGATGACCGAGCCGCCGCCGACGGCGACGATCATGTCGGCCCCGGCGGCGCGTGCGGCGGCGGCACCGGCCACCACGTCCTCACGCGGGCTGTGAGATCTGACGGCGGCGTAGGTGCCGGCGTGCGCGGCGCCCAGGGCGCGCTCGATGCGCTGCAGGGGCCCGCGGTCCAGGCGCGCCAGCGAGCGCGTGGAGGTGACGAACACGCGCTTGGCGCCGCAGCGCGCAATCTCCGACCGGAGCGCGTCTTCGGCAGGGCTGCCGAACACGACGCGCTCGTGCGCAGTTATATGCAAGATGCCGGATTGCGGGACGCACTCTGACATGATCTGCCTCACACGGCGTGGGCTCCGGCAAGGGCCTTGACAGCTCGGCCTATTCGGACCGCAGCGTCCGCGTTGCGATGGTAGGTCATCGCTACGCCCGGAGTCATCTATTAGAGTTGAGGCGCGCGGCGCTTCTACGGTTGCCCGCTGCCGGCGCAGCAAAGCTGCCGCTTCGCCGGCGTTCCCCGACGCGGAGCATACAGGCGGACGCGGCACATTCTCCGGTGCAGGCCACCCGCTCGCGCAATTGTGCGGTCTGATCGTCATACTCCGGCCCAATCCGTGTCTATGCTGGAGCAAAGTGGAGGCGGCTTTGCTGGCCACGACGGGCGCAGAAGACGCCGCCGCGTTCTGCGCGTCCGGGCCACCTTCCAGGAGCGGGGCAGCGATCGTGCCGACCGGCAACAGCCTTGTGCTGGTGGATATCCCCTTGCGGAGGGCCGCAAGAAGTCGAGGCCGCGCGCTGATGCTCCTGGCGCTCACCGCCATGATGCTGACCGGCGTCGTGGTCTTGGCGGGCTTCGCCGTGCTCGCGTTGTTGGGGCAGCGCGGCTCCTCCTCCGCTCAGCGCGACACGGACGGCCTTCCGGGCATCGCCGTCGCGCCCGTAGTGTTCGCCCAACCGTGGATCGAGACGCCGCTGCCTATCCATGTCACGCCGCCCGGCGAGATGCGGCGGGGGTACATTCAGATCGATGGCCTCCCGCCGCTGGCCCTGCTGTCGGAGGGGCATGCCACGCGCCCGGGCAGCTGGAGGGTACCGGTCGCGAAGCTGGCCACGCTCAGGATCACCTCCCCGGCTACCGAGGACGAAAAGCCGAGGCTGTCCGTGGCGCTCATCTCCCCGGACGGCACCGTCGTGAGCGAGGTGCGGCCGCTGCTGGCGGTTATGCTCCCTGAGCGCATCGGAGGGCCGGTCGCCGCCGTGCTTGCGGCACCGGCGGCGCCCGCGACGCAGTGCTCGGCACGGGAAGGGCCGGCCCACACCGCGGAGCCCGCCCCGGCCTGGATCTGGCCGGGCGCAAAGCTGGAGGCCACCGGACTGATCCGCCGAGGCGACGACGCCATGGCCACGGGCCGCATAGGCGCAGCGCGCCAGACCTACGAGTACGTGGCCGACGAGCTGCGCTGGTTCACGGCCGCCCTTGCGCTGGCCGCGAGCTACGACCCCTACGAGCTGTCCTATCTGGCGCCGATGGTGGTGGCGGACGCGGACGGGGCGCGGCAGTGGTACGAACGCGCGCGCGGGCTCGCCAACGACCGGATCGACTTCCACGTGCGGCGTCTCGGGCCGCCGCCGGCTCACCGCGCGCCGGAGGCCCTGCCTCCGCTGGTCGACGAGCCCGCGCCGCTGTGGGTCTGGTACGGCACCGTGGAGGCCAAGGCCATCGTACGCTGGGGCGATGAAGCGCTGGCGCGGGGATACATCGATGCCGCCCGCCAGATCTACGAGTACGCCGCCGTGGTCATGCGTTGGCCGACGGCGGCCCTGTCGCTGGCCGCCACCTATGACCCCAACGAGCTCAAGTATCTCGGCCTCCGCGCGCCCGAGGCGCGGCCCGAGCTGGCGCGTCTGTGGTACGAGCGCGCGCGCGACCTGATGAACTCCCGCATCGACTTCCACCTGCAGCGGCTCGGGGTGCCGAAGGAGCGCCGGTCTCCGCGCGCCGAGCAGGTCGTCGCCTGCCGCTAGCCGCGAGCCTGGCTGGGCTTCTTGGAAGAAACTGGCTTGCCAAGCCGCAGCTTGCGAAGCAAGCGGAGGCTGGCTGGGGCGCCAGGATTCGAACCTGGGAATGGCGGAACCAAAATCCGCTGCCTTACCGCTTGGCTACGCCCCAACGCGTGGCTCCGTGTAGCCGTGTTTGAGTGTGCCTTCAAGGCGCGGCCGGTCCGGCAGGGAAGCCCGCGTTGGCCGTTCGGCGTCAGGCTTGGCGCCCGGCGGCGCAACCACTATGGCGCCGCCCCGGCCGCGGGACGGTTGAAGTGCGGCAGCCTCAGCGCCTAGTGTGCCGCTCGCAGGACTCGTAGGCGATCAATGTATCGGGGAGCGACATGCGGGCGGCGCGGCGGATTGTGCTCATCCTGCTCGGCCTCTTATCGCTCGGGGCGCCGGCCGCGCGGGCGGGGGGCCTCGACTGCAACTCGCGCTGGCTCGACCGAACCGAGCTCGCCATCTGCGACGACCCGAAGCTCTCGCGCCTGGAGGAACAGCTCTCGCGTCGGCTCGACGGCTTCGCGACGCGGCTGAACTTCGGGCAGTACTTGGGCCTGCGCCACTGGCATGCGACGTGGGCGCGACAGCGCACGACCTGCGCGGCCGACCGCGACTGCATCGCCGCCAGCTACCGGGCGCAGGGGCGGTTCCTCGACCGCTTCCGGAAGTGCATCAATGCCAGCTTGGCTCGGCGCGCCTGCGTGCGCGACCTGCTCGGCGGCGGGCGGGAGACCATGCACCACTAAGGCGATGGCTGGGGAAGCAAAAAAACCGATCGCGAAATACCTCAGCGAGGGCCCTGCGGGCCCTTGCTTTGCGCGCATCTTTCGTCTTCGCGGCCGCCAGCGACGTCTCAGGCCTTGGCCAGCAGGGACTCGACATACTCCCAGTTGACCAGGTTGTCGAACCAGGCCTCCAGGTACTTGGGCCGGGCGTTGCGATAGTCGATGTAATAGCTGTGCTCCCACACGTCGCAGCCCAGGAGCGGCACGGCGCCGTGCATCAGCGGGTTCTCGCCGTTGGGTGTCTTCTGCACCTCCAGCTTGCCATTCTTGAGTGCCAGCCAGGCCCAGCCGGAGCCGAACTGCGTCACGCCAGCATTGACAAAGTCGGCGCGCATCTTGTCGTAGCCGCCGAGGTCCTTGTCGACCATTGCCTGCAGCTTGGCGGGCAGCTTCTTGCCGCCGCCCTTCGGCTTCATCCATTGCCAGAAGTGGAGGTGGTTGTAGTGCTGACCGCCGTTGTTGATGAGCGCCGCGTTCTTCTCGGCGTAGGCCTTCTTGCACAGCTCCTCCAGCGGCAGGCTCTCGTAGGGCGTGCCGGCCATGGCCTTGTTGCCGTTGTCCACATAGGCCAGGTGGTGCTTGTCGTGATGGAACTCCAGCGTCTCCTTCGACATGTAGGGTGCCAGCGCGTCGTAGGCGTAGGGAAGGGGGGGAAGCTTGAACGACACCGGTGGGTCCTCCGTGCTTTGCGTTTCGGGACGGGGCCGAGTGGCGCGCACGGTATCGAGTTGGGACGGGCAAGACAAGGAGGGCTGACAGGAGGGCGGCGGAGGCGCCTTGGAAGCTGCCGCGGGACAGTGCGACGCTCGCAGAGGATGCGCTGGGAACGGCAAAAGGGCGCGGCGACCCTGAGCGCCGCGCCCCATTGGATCACGCCGGGGAAGAATTACCTTCAGGGTGATCGGAGGCTAGGACCGATGGGGTGAATGCACCCTGAAGGCAGGATTCATCCTCTATTCATGGCCACATTCATGGCCGCGGGCGCGCTGGTGGCTGATCACGAGCGGGTGTGTTCCGCCAGCATCCACAGCAAACCCAAGCGGCGGTCGCAATCTTGCCGCCCCGCGCGGCTAGCACCGCGTTAACCTTCCCGTGATCCACTCGTACGGGTGCGACTTCCCAAGCCCGACCTGGCATCTGCGTATTGGCCATGCCTCTGCAACACGTCATCCCGTCGCGACTGCGCCTCGTGCAACGCGGGTTCGGCACCTCGGCGAGGGGCATCGGCTTTGCCGTGGGTTTTGCGCTCGGCTTTGCCGGCGGGCTGGGTGGGTGTGCCCGACCCCCTGAGCTGGCTCCGGGCGCAGTTGCCGGCGCCAAGCTCGCACCATGGCAGGCACAACTGACGCTGGCGCCGCCCGTGGTGGACCGGCGCCTGTCGGACGGCGAGGGCGAGTTCGTGGTCGCCAACGCCATCGCGGCCCACGAGAGGCGGCGGCCGTAGGGTGCAATAAGCGAAAGCGCATTGCACCGATTGGCTGCGGACACCACGGCCGACGTGGAAGATGGTGCAATACGGGCTGACGCCCTTTTGCGCCCTACTAGAAAAACGCCTGCAGGCCCGTCTGGGCGCGGCCCAGGATCAGGGCGTGGACGTCGTGAGTCCCCTCGTACGTATTCACCGTTTCCAGGTTCGCGGCGTGGCGCATCACGTGGTACTCGATCTGGATGCCATTGCCGCCGTGCATGTCGCGGGCGGTACGGGCGATGTCGAGGGCCTTGCCGCAGTTGTTGCGCTTGACGATGGAAACCATCTCGGGCGCCATCCTGCCGGCATCGAACAGGCGCCCGACGCGCAGGGCACCCTGCAGGCCCAGTGCGATCTCGGTCTGCATGTCGGCGAGCTTCTTCTGCACGAGCTGAGTGGCGGCCAGCGGGCGCCCGAACTGCTTGCGGTCGAGCACGTACTGGCGTGCGCGGTGCCAGCAGTCCTCGGCGGCGCCCATCGCGCCCCAGGCGATACCGTAGCGGGCGCGGTTGAGGCAGCCGAACGGCCCCTTGAGGCCCGACACGTTGGGCAGCAGGTTCGCCTCGGGCACCACGACGCCGTCCATGACCACCTCGCCGGTGATAGAGCAGCGGAGCGAGAGCTTGCCGCCGATCTTGGGCGCGGTGAGGCCCTTCATGCCCTTCTCGAGGATGAACCCACGGATCTGGCCGTCGTGGGCGGCCGACTTGGCCCAGACGACGAAAACGTCCGCAATCGGCGCGTTGGAGATCCACATCTTGCTGCCGGTCAGGCGGTAGCCGTCCGAGACCTTCTCGGCGCGCGTCGTCATGCTGCCGGGATCCGAGCCGGCGTCGGGCTCGGTGAGGCTGAAGGCGCCGACCCACTCGCCGGCGGCGAGCCGGGGCAGGTATTTCATGCGCTGCACCTCGGATCCGTAAGCGTAGATGGGGTACATCACCAGCGAGGACTGCACGCTGTTCATCGACCGGTAGCCGCTGTCCACCCGCTCCACCTCACGCGCGATCAGGCCGTAAGAGACGTAGTTGGCACCGGCGCAGCCGTACCGCTCGGGGATGGTGACGCCCAGCAGCCCGAGCGCGCCCATCTCCGTGAAGATGGCGCGGTCGGTCTTCTCCTCCAGGTAGGCTTCGATGACGCGCGGGGCGAGCTTCTCCTGGGCGTAGGCGCGTGCGGTGTCGCGGATGGCGCGCTCTTCCTCGCTCAGCTGGTCGTCCAGCAGGAACGGATCGTCCCAGGCGAAGGCGGCTTTCGGCGGCTGGCTTCCCATCGCGGCATCTCCTGCTTCGGCGGAGGCAGGACGCGCGCTCCGCTGCTCGACCGTGTGGGTAAGCCGTCGCCCCATCCGTCGCAAGGGTGCCGCGGAGCGCCCAGGTCTCCGCCGCCGCGCACGGACAGCGTCGAGACCGAACTGGCCCGCGGGTCCGTTCACGAAAAGCCGCAAGGGCGCGCGTGAGGCGGCCCTGGGCCTCAGCGGCGGTCGAAATGGTTCTCGAAGACGCGCGCAACCGCCTCCGCGTGCGGCGTGCCCTGGCGCACCAGCCGCTGGTAGTCGTGAGCCGCGGCGCTGCCGTCCCGGAGCGCCTGCCAATAGGTGGCCAAGCTGGCGAAGAAGCTGCGTCCGGGAAAGGGGCCGCGAACGCTGCGGGGCTCGAAGTGGAGAGTGCTGTCCAGGCTCCTGGCATGTGCCATAACTGATCCCCTTCTTGGTTCTCGTATGATGTTGCACTGCAACTTGGTATATGGTATGCCACATTGCAATTGCGAGAAGCCGAGACGCAGCCATGCTCTGCCGGCATACGCCGAGGAAACTCGCCAGGGGATACGGGACGCCGTAGGCTAGCGGCGGACAGACACAGACACAGACACAGACAACACAGTCAGGCAAAGTTCAGCGAGCGCATGCGCACCGGGGAGAGTGACGACATCGTCATCAGCGCTGTCGACGGCGGCGGCTTGCCGGCGCATCTCGCCGAGCAGGTCGATGCCATCTTCTTCGAGACGAGCGGGCGCAGCGGCTTTGCCTCGCCCGAAGAGCGGATGGCCTTCCGCGAGCGCTGGCTGGGCCGCTACCTGGCGGACGGGTCCGACGTGGTCCTCATCGCCCAGTCCCCGGAGGGGGCCGTGGCGGGCTATCTGGTCGGTGCCCTGAAGGACCCGGCCGAACAGGAGCGCTTCGCCGATATCGGCTACTTCCGCGCGGCCTTCCGCGACCTGTGCCGGCGCTATCCGGCGCACCTGCACATCAACCTTGCCCAGGCCTACCGCGGCCGCGGGATCGGTGCGTGCCTGATCGCCGCGTTCGCTGCTCGCGCCGTCGCGGCGGGCGCACCCGGCTTCCACGTCGTGACCGCCAAGGATGCGCGCAACGTGCCCTTCTACAGACGCTGCGGCCTCGGCGTACTAGGGACGACCTGTTGGAACGGGCGCGAGGTGGTATTCCTGGGCAAGGCGCTCGAAGCACCGGGACCGGCGCTAACCCGGCGTTAACCAATGCCGTCCGAGGGTTGCGGGTCGTCCTGCAACCTGCTTGTGATGTCGCCGGGCGGATAGAGGGCTGGGACCACGACGGCAGCGGGGCTGCACGGGGTAGGCGGGGTCATGCAGCGGTTCTTCGATCTGTTCATCGACTTCGTGCGGCTGGGCGTGGCCGCCATCTTCCGCTTCGTGCAGGCGGTATGGATGTGGGCGGTGG
>DATBKR010000124.1:0-4877 GCA_036555805.1 Hyphomicrobiaceae bacterium
GCGCTTCCGGTTCGGGTCTGAGCGGCAGTGCGCCTGATGCGCGGCTCACGTCTCAAGTACCTCTGGTGGCTGACGGAATGGCTGCAGCGCCGAGTTCGTCCGTCGACGGCCACAACGCGACGCTTGCGCCGCAGCAATGCCGACCCGGGCTGCAGGACTACAATGGCACCGTTGGCCCGTTCGGTAGTTCAAGCACGCGCTGGTCTGCGGTTCGCTTACAGGCTCTCGAACCGGCGCGGAATGGCGTCCCGCACAAGAGTCAAGCGGCGGCCCGCATCCTTGCAGTCCGCGGGCCACAGACCCGATGTGGGGAACTCAGGGCCGGCAGCCCGATCAGTCGAGCTTATTGTCGTAGTGCTTGTCGGCGAGATCGACCTGACGAAGAGCCCATTCGACCGGCGTGCCGTCGATCGCGTAGATGAGACGATCCAGCATCAGGACAGGCGCGCCGGTAGCGAGGCTCAGCAGTTCGGCGCTGGCAGTCGTAACCGCGCCAAGGGACAGGCGCTCCTCGGCCCTGCCCAGCAGGATGCCGAACTCCTGCGCCAGGCTGCCGATAGGGCAAGAAAGATCCTTGCGCTCGGTCAGTCCCGGAAATAGCGCCGACAGCAGGAACACCTCTTCAACCACGAAGGGCGCGCCATTGAACAGGTGGAGTCGCTGCATATGGCACACACGGTCCTCGGGACGCACCTTGACCTCGCCGGCGATGCGCTCGCCGTCCCGCGTACAGATATTGCTGTAGCGCAGAGCCCCTTCGGGGGACGCCGGGTCGATGACGAAGGTTCCATGCCCCTGGCGCCGGGCAACCAGCCGTTCGGCTTCGAGAAGCTTTAGCGCCTTGCGCGTGGTGCCGGGGCTCACCCCAAGTTCACGCGCCAAGTCATTTTCACTGGGCAGAACGGCGCCGGGCCTCCACTCCCCTGTCGCAATGCGGGCAGCCAGAGCATCCCGCACTTGCAGGTAGAGAGCGCGTCTGGAAAACCGACTTGTCAACACATTGCTCGCCTTTGCAGCCGACGAGTGGGCAAGTGCCACCAAGCGCCTTGGGCAATTGCGGGCCACCTCACACATCTTACGTCATATACAAGGTTGTATAAAGCGTATCTGCCAGCCTGGCCAGCCCCGCATTTGCGGGCGGCAGTCTTCGACGAGCACTTATGACGTTCACGAAAGGCTGATCCGCGACAGTTTGTGATTGCCGGATCAATCCGGGGAGCGTTCAAGATCAGGGCCGGATTCGGAGAGAAGAATGCATAGCTCCCATCGCAGCCGTTCCGATCTTGATTGGCTTCGAGTTGGCGATCACGTGTGCCAGTTTTATGCGACGGCCGACGATCTCGCCGACGTCCTGATCCCGTACTTCAGAGCTGGCCTCGAACGCCGTGAATCCTGCCTGTGGATTGCCGGCGATCCGTATGGGGCCGAGAGAGCAAACAGCGAGATGCGCACGGCTGTGGCCGACTTCGACCGGTGCGTTGCGGCCGGCCAGATGCAAATCATCAGTCACGAAGAATGGTACGCGCAGTGGGGAACATTGAGCGCCGCTGACGCGGTCAAGGGCATGCTGTCCTGGAAGGACGAGGCCCTGGCGGCGGGGTATACCGGCGTGCGCAGCGGCGGCAACCCGTCGTCTCTGTACGAAAGGAGCCTGGATGCGTTCCTCAACTTCGAACGGATCGCCGACAAGGCCTTCAAGAACCAGCCCATTGTAGCCCTTTGCAACTACTGTCTCGCCAAGTATTCAGGCACCACCGTGCTGGACGTCATGCAAAGCCACGCGTTCGGTCTCGCGAAGCGCCTCGGCCAGTGGAAGCCGGTCGAGGTGTGGCATCCCAACCAGCGCTCCACTCGAGTGGCTCACGCGCCGTCGTCGGCGCCAAGCCAAGACTCGGACCTTGTCGAGCTCGTCGCAGAACTGCTCGCCGTCTACATGCTGGCCTATCCTGGGCGCATAACGTTGGAAGGTGGGCAGGTGGCGCTTCCGGCGCTGCCCGCTGCCAAGCTGCGGCTGACCTTGCGCGAGCTTGCCGCCAATGCGGCAGCGTTCGGCGCGCTTGCCATGTCTCAAGGCACGCTCGCTGTGAAGTGGCACCTCGCCGTCAATGGCTCGCGCCGGCTTCATATGACGTGGACCGAGCAGGGACTGTCCAGGCTGGCCATCCCTGAAAGGGTCGGCCGTGGTACGCGCGTCATTGCCGGCGCAGTTGAGAACTACGTGCGTAGTTTCGAGCCTGCCGGCATGCTGTGCACATTCGAGTTGCCCCTCTGAGAAGCGCGCAGTCGCAGCGCTGCAAGAATCTCCCTCTGTTGAGGAACCTTGCCAGTTGTGGCGACGCCGCTGGCCGGCACTCAGTCCCTAAACCCCGACCACGACGACGGGGCGCCGATAGGCGGTGCGCGAAGCCCTGCGGGCGCGCAAGGCCGGGGCGCTGTTGGCCCTGAGGCTGGCGAGGTTGTCATTGATCTCGTCGAACAGGAACGCTTATGCAGCCCTTATCCCATCAATTTCCTGGCGGCTCGGACCCCGCCTTCGTTTCTTGATGGACAATCGGTCTCCACAGTTTTTGTTCACTTTCAATAAAGCGGCGCAGATCGTCACCGAACAATGGCTTGAAGGGAGTTCCGATTTGTTCGACCTTCTTTATTAATTCCGGCGCGTCGAGCGCTTCACGAAGACCATCGTGAATTATATCAACCGCATTCGGCGGGGTTCCCTTCGGGGCGCACAGAACAAACCACCCCACGGCCCTGACACCTGGCAGCGTTTCGGCCGCAGTCGGCAGATCCGGAATGGACGGCACGCGCTCGTCTGTCATTATCGCCAGTGCCTTCAGGTCACCGGAATCAAGCAAGCCCTTCAAGCTTGGGCGGCCGTCGATCACTGCGTGAATGCGACCTCCAAGAATTTGCGTGAGTGCAGCATTGGTGCCCCCTTGCGAGAACGGGACAATAATGATGGGCGCCTTGGCGTGAGCCGCAATCAGCTTGGCCGCGAGATGCGGCAGTGAACCTGCCGGATTGGTGCCGATGGCGATCGTGTCCGGCTTGGCTCTGGCCAGGGCAACGAAATCTGCGAGCGTGCGAACGCCCAGCTTCGGTGAGACGGCGAGCACCTGCCCCTCGGCCATGATGGTGCCGATGGGAATCAGGTCGCGGTTCACGTCAAAGGCCGTCGCAGCGCCTTGAACAGGAAGAATCGTGTAGATCGATGCCGATGCGGCAAGAAGCGTATGGCCGTCCGCTTCGCCTGCCAGTACAGCCTGGACGCCTATGGCTCCGCCGCCGCCGGCGCGATTTTCAACTACAACCTGCTGCCGAAGAACCTTGGAGAGCTCCTCTGCCACCAACCGAATTCGGATGTCGGGAGCCGAGCCCGCGGGCATGGGCACGACCACCTTGATCGGCCGCGAAGGGAACGCGGCTAGAGCGGACGGCGCACCCTGAAGAGATAGCGCCACAGCGACAGCACCAACCAGCGACCGGTAACGCATGGCCTATTCCCTTCGTTTCTGGACTGCGATCCGAGAGCGGATTTGTTTTCGATCCGCGGCTTGACGCCTGCCTGGCTTTCGCCTTCCCGCGCCCGGTCGTACGTAGGCCTCGTTGGCGTCGATAACCGCAACCAGCATGTCGAGAAAACGTTCGCGATCGTTTGGCTTCAAGGCCTCGAGGATCCGCGCTTGCGCGATTCCACCCTTCGGTCGCAGCCGATCGCAGATGTCGGTTCCAAGCTGGGTCAGATAAACCAGCTTTGCCCGCCGGTCGCTCGCACTGGTGTGGCGCTCGATCAGCCCCCGCTGCTCAAGTTGATCGACGATCAGGCTATTGTTGCTGCGGTCGATCCCAAGCCTGGCAGCCAGATCATTCTGTCCAAGCCCAGGCTGTTGCCGAAGGTAGGTAAGAGCGCCGAGCTGAAGGGCTGACAAGTCGTCCTCCGCGGCAACCTCGGCGGCGACAGCCATGCAGATCTGGGCGAAGCGGCGTGCAAGTGAAACTGGCACGCGCTGGATGGGAACGCCATTAGCCAGAACCACGATGCTCTTGCCCCACTCGCGGGGATTGGATGCCGGCCTGCGCCTGGTCATGGTCGTTAGATCCTTGACAGTCAGAATTCGACTCGTCAGAAATTATACGACTTTGCGGGTCAACGCAAGCGCCGTGAGGAGGTCATGCTGCACGCGGGCGTAGCCTTTGGGATCGTGGAGCGCTCGTCCGTCGCCCGCGCGCGCAACGCCTCTGAGCGTGTTTCTGTGCCTGCCCGCGCGGCACATGGACACGCATGACCGGTGGCTGCGCGTCATCATCAATCTCGCGGTGGCGGCCCTCGAGCCCCGGCGGACGGAGACGCGGGACAAGAACAAGCCGCCCGTGCTCCTGCTCCTAGAGGAATTCCCGGTGCTGAAGCACATGGAGAAGCTGGAAGCAGCAGCCGGACAGCTGGCGGGCAGCGGCGTGAAGCTGTGGGTGATCGTACAGAATCTCGGTCAGGGTCCCGATCTCGCCTGCCCGCCTGTTCCGAAACCGGACGTGAGATCGGGGCGCTACCCGGGAGGCGGATTCCGCTCTGTCTCTCAACCGAGGGGACGGACTACGCAAGCGCAGCAGTCGCTCTACCCCAAACAGCGGACGTGAGCGACGACGCAAGGACCGTCGCCCATTGCACTATGGTCGTGGTCTGCTCCTGTGTACCTACGCCGCCGAGGGGTGCCGGGCGTTCACATCTTGCCGTGTCCGCGCTTTATGGTCTGGCGGATTGCTGGGGCCGTGACCTTGTCGGATATCTGGATGTTCCAGACTTCGCTTTCGCCCTGCGCGCAAAAGTCCGCGAACAGCTTCGGGATCGCCGAGATGTCACGGATCTCCGCTCCGCGCAG
>DATBKR010000125.1:0-2255 GCA_036555805.1 Hyphomicrobiaceae bacterium
CGTGGCGGGCGTGGCCATGGAGGTGGAACTCAAGCTGTTGACAACGCCCGCCTGATATTGCGGGGCGCCGAACCGTCATACTTCCATGGCAGCATCACAGAATCGTACAGGCGAGTTGGAGCAGAGGAGAGGGACGCTATGAAGTTGTTCATCGGCAAACCCGACGGCAGCGAACTCGTGCTGGCCGAGGAAGCCAGTGGCGCGTGGAAGCCGTCAGCCACCATCGCCGCCGACATGGCGGCGTTCCTGGCAGGCGCAGACCCCGAGCAGTTCGAGCTGTGGGTCGAGGAAGACGACGAGGAGTGATCTTCAACCTGGGGGATTGGCAGCTGCCGCCCCAGTGCTGAGCTTGTCGAAGCACGGCGTCACAATCATTCGCCCTTCGACAGGCTCAGGGCTCCGCTCATGCCCTAGTCCCGGTCGGCGTCGAAGCGGGCCGGGTCGAGGCCCAATAGCTCCCAGCTCTTGCGCATGTGATCGGGCAGCGGCGCCGTCACGTCGATCTTGGCGTGGCCCGCTACCGGGTGCGGGATGACCAGCCGGCGCGCGTGCAGGTGCAGCTTGGCTTCGATGCCGCTCTCGGCCATCGCCTTGTCGCCCTCGTACTTGTTGTCGCCGAGGATCGGGTGGCCGATCAGGGCCATGTGCGCCCTGAGCTGATGCTGCCGACCGGTGACCGGCTTCAGCGACACCCACGCCGCCTTGTGCGCCACCCGATCGATCACCGAGTAGTGCGTCGTGGCGTGCATGGCCTTGTCCTGCTCGCCGGGCTGCGCCTTGCGCACGCGGTCCTCGCCGTCGGGGCCCGCCGCCTTTACCAGCGCCGCCTCGACCTTGCCTTGCGGCGGCTTCGGCACCCCCTTCACCAGCGCCCAGTAAGTCTTGGCGGCCGAGCGGGTCTGGAAGATACGCCCGAGCCTCGCCGCCGCGTCACGGTGCTTGGCCACCAGCAGCACGCCGGTGGTGTCGCGGTCGAGGCGGTGCACCAGCCGCGGCCGGCCGCCGAAGCGGTCGGCCATGCCGGCCAGCAGCCCGTCGATGTGGCGCTTGGTGCCGGTGCCGCCCTGCACGGCAATGCCGAACGGCTTGTTCAGGACCATGACGTGGCCGTCCTCGAAGAGGATCAGGCGCTCGATGAAGTCGCGGTCGGCCTTGGAGAGCCCGAGCGGCGGCGCCACTGACGGCCCCGCCTTCGGTGGCTGGCGCACCACCGCCGGCACGCGCACCTGCTGGCCAGCCTCCAGCCGCGCGTTGGCCGTTACGCGCTTAGAGTCCACGCGCACCTGGCCCGAGCGCAGCAGCTTCTGCAGGTAGGTGTAGCCCACGTCGGGGAAATGCACGCGGAACCAGCGGTCCAGCCGCAGTCCGGCCTCGTCGCGGGCAACCTCGATGGTTTCGACCGGTGCGCTCATGCGACACAAGCTACGATTGATTACGCTTTCGGCAGCGCAGATATACTGGACGCGGCTCCTGCACGAAAGGCCTCGGGCAGCCGGCCGAACTCGGCATCTGCCTTGCAACGCGCACCTCCGAGCAATCTTCGACCTGTCGCCCCAGGCCAACACCTGCAGGAAAGAGGGACACGTGGGAATGGCGTATGCGGCCGGCAGCGCGTTGGGGGGCGTGCTGCGGCACCGGTGCTCGGGCGCCGCCGCGCAGCTGATCGGCGCGGGCTTCCCCTGGGGTACGCTCATCGTCAACATCCCGGCTCGTTCGCGATCGGCTTTTTCTTCACCTACACCGGCCCCGACGGGCGCCTGCTGGTCGCCTCCACGACGCGCCAGTTCGTATGGTGGCATCTGCGGCGGCTACACGACGTTCTCCTCGTTCAGTCTGCAGACGCTCAACCTGATCCGCGACGCGCAATACCTGCACGCCGGCGCCAACATTCTATCCTCAGTGTTGCTGTGCATGCTGGCGGTCTGGCTCGGCCACGTCGCCGCGGCCCAGCTCAATGAGAGCCCCGGCGTCAACCAGCCCGTAGTCGAAAATCCATTCGTTGCGCCAAGTACCATCGACCCGGACCACGGTCACCGGCGACAGCCGCGTTCCGAGCATTGACACTCGGGCAGCGCCCCTTCGGCCCCGACCAGACGTCCTACGGTTGGTCCTTCACCACGGAGATGTCGGGCGCGTCCTCGTTCTTCATGCCCTGCACGTGGTAGCCGGCGTCCACGTGGTGCACCTCGCCGGTGACCCCACGGGCGAGGTCGGAGAGGAGATAGAGCCCGGCCGCGCCGACCTCCTCGATGGTC
>DATBKR010000126.1:0-15052 GCA_036555805.1 Hyphomicrobiaceae bacterium
GGCAACTGGCAGCTGCTGCACGAGCAGGCGGCCCGCTGCCGGCGGCTGGGCGTGCCGGTCACGTTCATCGCGGTGATGATGCCGTCGAACTTCGACCGCCTCGCCGACATCGCCGCGGTCGCGAAGGCCTACGACGCGCCGCTGAGGATCAACGTCTACCAGTCGGTCCGAACCGACAAATTCGCGCTCACCTACGAGCAGTACTGGTCGGGCTTCGAGCGGCTGTTCGCGGCGACCGACGTCATCGCCATCGGCGAGCCTCTGGTGCGCGCCATGGCTGGGCTGCCGCCGCGGCGCGGCGGCTGCGGTGTGGCAACCGTGCGGGTCACGCCGCGGGCCGCCGTGCAGCCCTGCGTGTACTGGCCGGGCGGCGGAGCGCCGCTCGACGTCCTGCTCGATGCGGGCCCCGATGTCGTGGAGACGCGGCCCTTCGCGGATGCCCGCTCCGTCCCCGAGGCGTGCGGCCGATGCGCCCACCTGGCCGCCTGTGGCGGCGGCTGCGCCGGCCGCCGCCGGCTCAAGGGCGCGCTCGGCGATCCGGACCCCTATTGCCCGGTCGTGCGCGGCGAGCGCCGGCCCCTCGCCATCCGCCAGGCCGACGCCCGTGAAATGCCCAAGCTCGAAAGCGCCTGCACCACCATCGTCATCGCCCGCGACTGATCGCCATCCGGGCGCCCGCTCAGCGCTGCAGGCGCTGCTCAGGCGGCTCGTCCGGGCTGTCCTCCTCATCGGCGGCCAGCGTGTGGAAAATGCCCTGCTGCAGGCGCGCCGCGAACTCCAGCGTGCGGGCGACGACGAGCTGGCGCTGCCGGTCCAGGGTGACGATGTGATAGCTGTCGTCGAGCACAACCGTCTCCGTCAGGCCACCCAGGCCGCTCTGCAGGTAGTGCAGGTTGCGCAGGCTCGCCCGGTCGTCCTGGCGCGGATGGACGATGAGCGCGGGCTGGCGCACCTCGGCGATCTCGCTCCGCACTTTCTGCACGAGCCAGCGCAGCTCCAGCATCAGGCTGCCCGGCAGGGCCGCCACGCCGGCGCGGGAGCTGTCGCCGCTCCTGATCGCGCGCTCGACGAGGGTGCGCAGGCGCTCGTCCTTGATGCCCCAGGGGTGTCGCTCCGCGAACGGGAACCAGTCGGCGAACCACTTGGCGGTCACCAGCCGGAACAGGGTCGCGTGCCAGGGCACGCCCCAGCCGTCGAGCCACAGCGACGGCGCGTAGAGGGCCAGGCCCGAAACGGTATCGGGGCGCGCCACGGCGAGACGCAGGGCGAGGACGGCGCCGACGGAAAGCCCGCCCACCACCACGCCGTTGCAGCGGCCCCTCAGCCGGTCGTGCTCGCGCTCCACGCTGGCATACCAGTCCGTCCAGGCCGTCGCCTTGAGTTCGTCCACCGTGCCGCAGTGGCCCGCGAGCTGCGGCACATGCACCGTATGCCCGGCGCCGGCCAGCCCGTGCGCGACGTAGCGCAGCTCCATGGGCGTGCCGCCGAGGCCGTGAATGAGCAGAAAGCCGAGCCCGTCGCCGGCAAGGCGGATGCTCTGGTCGGTCACTTGCACGCTCTGGTCGGTCACGGGCAGGTCTCGCGTCCGCGCGCTGCGGGCCGTCGGCCGCCCGGCCGCGCGTCGCGCCGGTCGAGCCACGCGGCCAGGCTCCCGGTAGCGTCGTCGAAATTCCTGAACGACGCGTGTGCCAGCCCCTCGGCCCGGCAGAACTCTGCCAGTGCCCCCTTGGCGATGACGAAGCCCGCCCGCATCGCCATGCAGAAGTCCGAGCGCCCGTCGCCGACCACGATGCAGCGCTCGTCGCGCCACAGATCCTCATTCAGGCCGTGCGCGCATTTGCAGTTGGCGGCGCCCGACCGGCAATCGGCGCGGTGGTAGGGCAGGGTGAGGCGCCAGCGGTCGCCCCCCCGCCATTCGAGCGCGTTGGCGAACCAGCGGAGGGAGAGGCGCGCGCCACGCAGAGCGCCTCGCACGACCCGGTCGAAGCCGTCCGAGACGACCGTCACGTCGACGCCGCGGCGGCGGCACAAGCTGACGAATCCGTAAACCCCTGGATCGAGCTGGACCGCGCGGATGGCGGCATCGAGCTGCGCCGGGGTGGCGCGCAGCAGCGCGGCCTGGCGGCGCATGCACGCCCGCGACGTGATTCTGCCCGCCTGCCACTCGGCCTCGATGGCGCGCCACGCGGGGTCTGCGAATCGCTCTAGGATGCGGTCCGTCGGGTCGTCCGGGGCTATGGTCCCGTCGAAGTCCACGAGGACGCTGTAACGCGGCTCCCGCGCCGCCGGAGGCCCCCGCAGGCGCCTCGGGCAACGGTCGTTCGCGGACAGGGGTGCGCGCGCTGCGGACAACTGATCGATGCTCGGCCGACGATGCTTCGCCGCTCACGCCGCGCGCCGCTTCCCAAACCCGCGCGCCTTTGCGGACGCGTTCCGAGCATGGCAGGCGCCGCCCGCCCCGGCACTCGGGGAAAACCAGCAGAGCGTGGACGGGGCTGTCCGAGGGCGCCGCCCGATGCCGCCTTTGGTAAACGCCCCCGACGGTCCTCCCGGGCGCCGTCGTCAGGCCGCACAGGGCGAAGAATTTGCGCGTCGCACAAATGTTAGCTGCTGCAACATCTTAGAGGCTGGCATAGCGGCCACACTCGGCGTTTTCCTGCGCAAGAATGCACCATCGAACCATTGTCCAAGTTGGGTAGAGTCGCCTGCTTCGGTAGGATATGCGACAAGGGGGTGGAAACCTTACGATGGGACCGTTCTCATAATGCAGCCCAGTCAGATCGGGGCCCGACGACGGGCTCGGACGGCCCCTACGGACATTTCCAATCCGAGCTATTTTCACAAGGTGGTGGACTGCCAGTGGGCATGCCCGAGCCACACCCCGGTCCCCGAGTACATCCGGCTGATCGCCCAGGGCCGCTACGCGGCGGCTTACATGCTGAACTGGGAGAGCAACGTCTTTCCGGCCATCCTCGGCCGCGTCTGCGATCGCCCGTGCGAGCCGGCCTGCCGGCGCGGCCGCGTCGAGGAGAAGCCGGTCGCCATCTGCCGCCTGAAGCGCGTCGCCGCCGACTACAAGGGCGAGATCGACGCCTTCATGCCCGAGATCCCCTCCGAGAAGAATGGCAAGCGCATCGCGCTGATCGGCGCGGGTCCCGCCTCACTGACGGTGGCGCGCGATCTGCTGCCTCTCGGTTACGGCTGCGTCCTGTTCGAGAAGGACGCCAAGCCCGGCGGGCTGATGCGCTCCAACATCCCCTCCTTCCGCCTGCCGGAGAGCGTACTCGACGAGGAGGTGGAGCGCGTTCTGGGCTTCGGCGTCGAGACGCGCTTCGGCCATGAGATCAAGAGCCTCGCGGCGCTGCTCGAGGACGAGTTCGACGCCGTCTTCATCGGCACCGGCGCGCCCAAGGGCAAGGACCTCGACATCCCCGGCCGCAGGGAGGCCGCGGCCAACATCCACATCGGCATCGACTGGCTCACTTCGGTCGCTTTCGAGCACATCGACCGCATCGGCCGGCGCGTGGCGGTGATCGGCGGCGGTAACACCGCCATGGACTGCTGCCGTACCAGCCTGCGCCTCGGCGCAACGGATGTGAAGGTCACCGTGCGTTCTCCACGGCGCGTGATGAAGGCCTCGCCCTGGGAGATCGAGGATGCCGAGCACGAGGGCATCCCCATCTTCGACAATCACGCGCCTAAGGAGTTCGTGCTGAAGAACGGCAGGCTCGTCGCTGTGCGCTTCCAGAAGATGACCGAAGTGGGCATCGACACGCGCGGCCGGCCGCGGCTCGAGCCGTCCGGCGAGGAGGTGGTGTTCCAGTGCGATGACGTGCTGCTGGCGATCGGCCAGGAGAACAGCTTCCCCTGGATCGAGCGCGACATCGGCATCGAGTTCGACGAGTGGGGCATGCCCAAGGTGGACGAGACGACCATGATGTCGTCGCGGCCCGGCGTGTTCTTCGGCGGCGACGCTGCCTGGGGGCCCGAGAACATCATCAAGGCGGTCGCGCACGGCCACCACGCCGCCATTTCCATCGACCGCTACTGCCACGGCGAGCCGCTCGATGAGCGGCCTGCGCCCGGCGTCACGCTGATCAGCCAGAAGATGGGGATCCACGAGTGGTCGTATAAGAACGCCTATGCACCGCTCAAGCGCGTGGCCATGCCGCACGCCGACAAAGCCAAGGCGCTGCGCGACCTCAAGGTGGAGGTGGAACTGGGCTTCGACGACAAGCTCGCCGCCAAGGAGGCCGAACGCTGCCTCAACTGCGACGTGCAGACGGTGTTCTCGGCACCCCTGTGCATCGAGTGCGATGCCTGCATGGACATCTGCCCGGTCGATTGCATCAACTTCACCTTCAACGACGACGAATCGGCCCTGCGCCACGGGTTGCGCGTGCCCGCGCGCAACTCCGCCCAAGACCTTTATGTCTCCGAGCCGTTGAAGACGGGCCGCATCATGGCCAAGGACGAGGATGTGTGCCTGCACTGCGGGCTGTGCGCCGAGCGTTGCCCTACGGGTGCGTGGGACATGAGGAAGTTCATGTACGTGGAGCCGCAGGCCTCCCAGGCCTGCCTGACGCACCACAATGCTTATCTGCGATAGGGGTCAGACCCCGCGCGCACGCGGGTCGCTGTTGATCGAGAGCGCGGGGCGCGGGGTCTGACCCCTTTACGACGAGGCAACTTCTGACATGAGCGGCATCAACGATTTCGTGGCGAAGTTCGCGACCGTGAACGGCTCGGGCTCGGCGAGCGCCAACGGCATCTTCGCCAAGACGCTGTTCCGCATGGGCATCCCCGTGAGCCCCAAGAACGTCTTCCCGTCCAACATCCAGGGCCTGCCGACCTGGTACGAGGTGCGGGTGTCGGAGGCGGGCTATCTGGCGCGCCGCGACGGCATCGACCTGATGGTCGCCATGAACCCGCAGTCCTACCAGGACGACCTGGGCGAGATCGTGCCCGGCGGCTGGATTCTCTACGATTCCACGCTGCCGCGGGTGTGGCCGCGGGACGACGTGAAGGTGCTGGGCGTTCCCATTGCCGAGATGTGCGCCAGGAAATGGCGCGACCCGCGCCAGCGCCAGCTGTTCAAGAACATGGTCTACGTTGGCGCGCTCACAGCGCTGCTCGACATCGATCTCGAGGTATTGCGCAGGACCGTCGCCGACCAGCTCAAGGGCAAGGAGAAGCTCGTCGCCTCCAACATGGAGGCGGTGGCGCTGGGACGCGACTACGCCGCCCGGAATTTCGATTGCCCGTTGCCGATCCGCGTGCGTCCCGCGCACCGCGCCAAGGGCAAGATCATCACCTCCGGCAACTACGCGGCGGGCCTGGGCGCGCTCTATGGGGGCGCCACGGTGTGCGCGTGGTATCCGATCACGCCGTCTACCTCGCTGGCCGAGGGCTTCGAGCGCAACGCCCAGCGCCTGCGCGTGACCAAGGATGGCCGGCACCTCTACGGCATCGTGCAGGCCGAGGACGAGCTGGCCGCCATCGGCATCGCCATCGGCGCCGGCTGGAACGGCGCGCGCGCCTTCACCGCCACCTCGGGCCCCGGCATCTCGCTGATGAGCGAGTTCCTGGGACTGGCCTACTTCGCCGAAGTCCCGGTGGTGCTGTTCAACATCCAGCGCGGCGGCCCCTCCACAGGCATGCCGACGCGCACGCAGCAGTCGGACATCCTCGCCTGCGCCTATGCCTCGCATGGCGATACCAAGCACGTGCTGCTGTTCCCCAAGGACCCCAGCGAATGCTTCTCGCTCGGTGCAGAGGCCTTCGACCTGGCCGAGCGGCTGCAGACTCCCATTATCGTCATGTCCGACCTCGACATCGGCATGAACGAGTGGGTGTGCGATCCCTTGTCCTGGGATGACAAGCGCGTGCACGACCGCGGGAAGGTGCTCGACGCCGACACGCTGGAGCGCTTCAAGGAGATCAAGGGCCGCGACTGGGGGCGCTACCAGGACATCGACGGCGACGGCATTCCCTACCGCACCCTGCCCGGCACCCACCCCTCCAAGGGCGCTTTCTTCACCCGCGGCACCTCGCACGACGAGAACGCCCGCTACACGGAGGACGGCCGCATCCATGCCCGCGTCATCGACCGCATCCGGCGCAAGCTCGACACCGCCGCCACGCTGGTGCCGAAGCCGGAAGTCTCGATCCGCGACAAGGGGAGCAAGACGGGTCTCATCTACTTCGGCGCCAACGTGCACGCCGTCGGCGAGGGGCTCGATCTTCTGGAGCGCGAGGGCATCAAGATCAACGCGCTGCGGCTCAGGGCCTTCCCCTTCTCCCGCGAGGTCATCGCCTTCTGCGCCGCCCACGAGCGCATCTTCGTGGTGGAGCAGAACCGCGACGCCCAGATGCGCTCCCTCCTCATGACCGAGGCCGACGTGCCCGGCACCAGGCTGATCCCGGCGCTCTCGTACGACGGCATGCCCATGACGGCCGCGTTCGTGCGCGGCGCCGTGCTGAAGGAACTGCGCCCGGCCCAGGCCGCGGCAGAGTAGGCAGAGTAGGTTGGGTCTGCGCCCCGGCGTTCGCCGGGGCTTGACCCAACAAACGCAGGTTTTGGCAGGCGTCGACGGCGGCAAGGAATCGCCGGTCCGACGGGCAGGAAGGAAAACATTGAGGCTTGTTGGGTCATCGCTCCGCTCGACTCAACCTACGCAGGACCCCATCGAGGCCGCCCATGAGCTACATACCGAAACCCGTCGCGCATCACCCGGCGCTGCCCAAGAACGCGCAGGGTCTCACCCGGCGCGACTACGAAGGCACCATGTCGACCTTGTGCGCCGGCTGCGGGCACGACTCCATCACCGCCGCCCTGATCGAGGCGTGCTTCGATCTCGACTTGCCGCCGCACCGCATCGCCAAGGTGTCGGGCATCGGCTGCTCGTCCAAGGCGCCCACCTACTTCCTGTCGCGCGCGCACGGCTTCAACAGCGTGCACGGACGCATGCCCTCTGTCACCACGGGGGCGGCGCTGGCCAACCGCGACCTCGTCTACATCGGCGTGTCGGGCGACGGCGACACCGCCTCCATCGGCCTCGGCCAGTTCTGCCACGCGGTGCGGCGGCGCCTGAACATGACCTACATCGTCATGAACAACGGCTGCTACGGCCTCACCAAGGGCCAGTTCTCGGCCACCAACGACAAGACCTCGCCCTCCAAGAAGGGCGAGCCCAACCCGTTCGATGCCATCGACCTCGCCCAGCTCGCGATTCAGCTGGGCGCAGGCTTCGTCGCCCGCTCGTTCTCCGGCGACAAGGCGCAGCTCATCCCGCTCATCAAGGCGGCGATCAACTACAACGGCTTCGCGCTGCTCGACGTGATCAGCCCGTGCGTCACGTTCAACAACCATCCGACGTCCACCAAGAGCTACGACTACGTCCGCGCCCACAACATGGCCTCGGAGAACCAGATCGACTATGTCGAGCCCAAGGAGGAGATCACGGTAGAGTACGGCGAAGGGACCTCGGCCGACATCGAGCTGCACGACGGCTCGCGCCTGATCCTGAACAAGCTCGGCGCCCAGCACGACCCGCGCGACGCCGACGCGGCGCTCATGACCATCCGCGGCAACGCCGCCAGGGGCGCCGTGACGACGGGCCTGCTCTACATCGACAGCACCCAGCGCGACATGCACGACATCCTGGCCACCGATGTGCGCCCACTCAATGCGGTGCCGATGTCCGAGCTGTGCCCGGGCTCCAGGGCCCTCGAGGCCATCAATGTCAGGCTGCAGTAGGTTGGGTCGGCCCCGGCGAAGGCCGGGGGAGACCCAACCGACAGATTGTCCTGCAGATACTCGAACACGCAATCGGCGTCGTTCACGGACCCGAACTTGAGGTTCTGAAAGCATTGCTGCGCGCGAGAAGGCTCTCGCCTGCCAGTCGGCGCTCAGACTTTCTCCGCCTTCACGAACCGGTAGGCGCACGCGGCCAATCGCCTGCTCTCGAACGGGAAATTGCGCTCCGGCAGGCCTGCGACGTCGACCGTGAGCTTGATCCTGTCGCGAGCGGTTGCGAGGCCGTTCGTGGCACGAATGCGCAGGGCGTCTGCATCGATCTGCGCGGTGCGGCGGGAGATGCCCTTCTTGCCGGTTGCTGCCGCCCAGAGATCTTCGATGTTACCGGGCGTGGTCACTTCGATGCTGCTGATCGAACGGCCTTTGCCCTGGCCGGTTCCGTCGATCTGGGCGTAGAACTCGAGCCTGGTCTTGCCGTCCCTGATTTCAATGTTGCTCGGAAGCTGCAGGTAGCCCTCGAGCCAATAGCGCTTGCCGTCGTTGGCCTCGGAACACATTTCTTCTTGCCTGCGTTCCTTGATTTGCTCCTGCCATTCCTTGGAGCCGACCGCCGCCGTAGGCACGGGCGTCAGAAAGCTCGCGAACGACCCTGGAGCACCCTCGCCCTTGCAATCGGGCAGCAAGGAGAAAGCCAGGGCCACAACAGCCAATCTGCCGATCATCGGTAACCTCCCTCAGTGCTCCCTCCCCCTTCCGAAGACGCCATGGGGCGAGGGGAAAGACGAAGCGCAGATGCATGCGCCCGCTGCACGGGCCCCTGCAGCGCGTCGGCGATCCGCTCCGGCACCTGCCGCGCCGGCAGATGGCGCAGGGCGAACGGCCCCGTTGCATCCACGCCCGCTAGACCGAAGTTCCCCGCGCTAGACCTTCTCCGCTCCAGCGAAATGGTACCAGCAAGTGGCTGGGAACTTGTCCTGCGCGTTCAGCGGTCCCTTGCGCTCGATGTCTATGCTGAGCTTGATCTTGTCGCGCGCAGTTGCAACGCCGTTCCTGGCGCGGATGCGCAGCGCATCCGGGTCGATCTGCGCCTGCTCGCTCCGGAAACCGACAGTCTTCCTGCCGGTCGCGGACGGCCAAAGGTCATCGATGTCTCCGGGCGCGGCGACATTGACCCTGATCGAGTGCCCGGAGCCCCGACCGTTTCCGTCGATGCGAGCGTAGAATGCGAGATTGGTCTTGCCGCTGCTGATCGAAAAGCTGGGCGGAAGCTGCAGGTAGCCGTGGAGCCAGAAGCGTTTGCCGTCGTTTCCGGCTGAGCATATCTCCTCGCTGCCTAGATCGGCTCCTCTTGGAAGGAACTTTTCGAACGAGCCTGGCTGTCCTTCACCCTTGCAATCGGGCAGCCAGGAGAACGCCAGGGCCACAACAGCCAGTCTGCCTATCATCGGTAGCCTCCCCTCGATGCTCCCTCCCCCCGCCCTGAGACGCCAAGGGGCGAGGGAAAGACGAAGCGCGTTCAGTGGGCCCGCCGCACCGGGCCGGCCAGCACGTCGGCGATGCGCTCCAGGACCCGTTGCGCCTCAGGCAGGCGCCGGATGGCGTACGGCGACCCGTCCTCGGTGGCGAGCCAGTGGACGGCGCCGTTGTGGCCCTGGACGTGCACGAACTCCAGCCGCGCCAGCGGTGCGACGACCGGCGCGAGCGCGGGTCCGAGCCTCGGATCCGACGTGGTCAGCTTGAGATGGCGGTCGACCTCGCGGTCGCCGAACGGCTGCGGCGGCAGCGGCAGCTCCGGCTCGGGCTTCGGCCCGTAGACGCCCATGTGCGGTCGCTGCCGCACGATCTCGAACTCCGGGAAGCCGGCGGGCACCTGCACGCTCAGACGGCACTCGAACCAGGATTCGGTGGTGACCACGAGCAGGCGGTCCTTGGTGTCGTGGCGCCGGCAATAGACGAATTCGGTCGGGCGGCCGTGCGGTGCCCCGACCAGGTGCACCTTGGTCTCCTTGGTCGAATCCATGAGGGCCCTGCTGAGCCAGCTGCCGCCGGTCGCGGTTCCGAGCTTGAAGTTGTGCAGCGGCAGCGCGTTCAGCAGGTTGAGCTTGGGGTCGCCCTCGGCGACCTTGAGCCCCATGCGCTGGGCCATGTTTCCCGCGCGATACTGCGCGTAGAGCCTGTCCATGAGGCGCATCATGACGAACGGGAACGCCAGGATCGCGGCGACGATCACCGGCAGGAAGTAGACGTTGGAGAAGATGCTCCCGATGAGGCTGTCCATATGGTCCTCGCGTCGCGGTGTGCGTGAGACGGGCCCGGCCTAGGAAACGCCGCGCCGTTTGCGCCCTCCGATCCAGGCGATGACGACGCCGGCCAGGAGCAGGAGAACCCCGGCGCCGCCATTGACGATGTCGTCCCAGGCGGGGCCGAGGCTGCTGCCGAGCCACCCCAGCGGATTGAAGACTGCGACAGCCAGACCAAGGAGAATCAAGGCAAGGCCCACGGCCAACGACGTCGGCATCCCGCGTCCCTCCTGCTCGACAAGCTTCCGTATTCGCACCACGGCCCCTCTCGTCGCTTCACCACCGGGGGGAGGACGACGTGGACGACGGGGGCGCTCCCCGGTCCTGGCCTCGCAGCACGTTGGTGAGGTAGCCGTGCAGTTGCTTCACGTCGGCAAGCGAGTCGTCGAGCACCAGCTCGCGCCCGTCGTGGGTGGTGACGGTGAGCGAGAAATCCCCGTCGAACGTCTCGGCTTCCACATCGGCCACCTCCTCCCAGCGTACGACTTTGGTCCGCCGCCCGCGCCGCCAGACGATGCCGCCCTCGTAGACCGTGGCGCTCTGGTTCCAGCGCCGCCAGCAGACGAACAGCAGCGGCACGGCGATGCAGCTGGCGACGGTCGTCTCCGGCCACTTCCCGGCGGCAGCCGACGTAGCGGCGCCCCCTGCGAGAATGAGGCCGAAGTACAGCAGCCAGCCGCCGGCAAGCACGCTGCCGTTGTGCCGACTCAGCACCCGTCCAAGGTCCGAGGGCTCGGGCTGGCGCACGGGCGGGCTCCTTCACGGGCGAGCGGGACGGCTCACGATCCGGCGGCATCGGCGCGCAGCCGCACGCGCTCGCCGCGTTCCACGCGGCCCTCCGGGATGTCCGGCATTTTCAAGGTGAGGCCCACCGGCTGCACCGCCGCACCGAGCACCCGGTCGAGCCAGCCCTTCGGTGCGGGGCTGACGAGCCTCAGTGTCAGCTCCACCTTGTCGTTCTGGCTGAGGACCTTCGCCTCGTACGCGTCGAGCTCGGCAAGTTCGGGAGCGTTGGGGAGCTTCTCGCGCAGGACGCTGATGCTGCTGGCGCCGCCCATCTCGGTCGCATACTTCTTTCGCATCGCGTCGTTCAGGTTACGCACTTTGACCACAGGCGTGAGCGCCTTTCCGTTGCTGTAGCTCACCGGGTAGAACAGGACCGTGCCGGTCCACGCCGAGCGCCCGGCGATCACCAGCGCGGAGAAGGGCGTCTTCGGCCGCTTGTCGCCGGTGTTCGCGAAGTAGGCGCCGTCGGCGGTGTAGGTGGCCTCGAAGCGGGCGGCGAGGCCGGTCTTGGGGCTGACGGCGTCGAGCTGCAGCGACAGCACAGCGGCATCGCGCGCGCCGCCGTTGGCGATGGTGACGGGGACCGCGAACACCTCGAAGCCGCCGGCCGGCGTGATGTACTCCGCCGCGGTCAGGTCGCGCTCGTAGGTGACGACGCCCGTCACGTACACGCTGAGGTCCGCCTGCTTGAGCGACGTCTCCCACAGGCTGTAGGCCGAGAAGAGTACCGCGATCGCCGAGAAGACGGTGGTCACGCCACCGTGCGAATGCAGGATCAGGGACGCCGCACCCCCGCCCGAATCCATTCGGGCCGCGCGGCGGCGGAACATGCGCATGACAGGACTCTCCCTCGATACTTCCCCTACCCCCTATCGGCCCGGACCCCCGCCGATCGGGCCGACGCCCTGGTGTCAACAGAACCGGGCATGGCTGAGGCGGCTGCGCGGCGCTCCCTTGGCCGAGCGCCGCCGAAGCGGTCAGCACCCGCATGGGGTTACGTTCCGGCCGGGGTTTCCGGTTTTGCGGGCGAAGATAAAAATTTCGTGATCGAGCTGACGTCTGACGTGAGCGGGCCGCTCCCACCCCCGGCCGACGCGGCGACGTTACTGCGCCAGCCCCTCCGCCTCGGCGAGGTGCCGGTCGAGGCCGAGGTCGCGGAACGCGGCGGCGGCGTGGGACGCGAGCCGGCGGGCCTCGTCGTGACGGCCCGCGCGCGCGGCGGCGCGGGCAAGGGACAGGGTGCACTCGGCAGCGAGGGGCTTGAGGCCGTGCCGCTCGGCAAGCTGGCGGGCGCCCTCCAGGTCTTCAACCGCCGCCTCAACGGG
Organism: Hyphomicrobiaceae bacterium; assembly: GCA_036555805.1. Classification (GTDB taxonomy): domain Bacteria; phylum Pseudomonadota; class Alphaproteobacteria; order Rhizobiales; family Hyphomicrobiaceae; genus AWTP1-13. The sequence goes on from DATBKR010000126.1 coordinate 12,171, forward strand.
AAGCGACAGCGCAAGGCGCATGTCGCCGCGCGCCTTCAGGCCCTGGGCGCGGTGCAGGCTCTCCTGGGCCTCTTCGGTAACCGCAATCGCCGTGTCGGCCCAGCCCAGGGCCTCGTCGGCGTTGCCCAGCGCGGCGTGCGCCTCGCCGATGGCCTTGAACAGGTAGAACCAAGTGTACCTGCCGGCGGCCAGGTGCGCGCCGCGGCGGAACAGGCCCTCGGTGATGGCCAGCGCCTCGCCGGCGCGTCCGACCTGCACCAGGGCCATCCCTAGCCACCCGGCGACGACGGCCTCCATGCTGGCGACGCGCTGGCACATCTTCAGGGTAGCGTCGAGGATGGGCACGGCCCGCTCGGGGTATCCACGCAGCAGGTGGTAGAGGCCGTCGCCCGCGTGGATCAGGACGTGCGCGTAGGGATGCTGCGCGGCGTCCGCGAGCGCGCGCCCGCGCTCGATCTGCTCGCGGGCGGCCTCGAAGTCTCCGGCCTCGATGAGGAACCAGCCCAGGAACGCGCGTGCCATGACGCTGGGGAAGCCGGCCCATCCGAGGCGCTTGCCCTCGAGACCGAGATGCGCCAGCGCATCGATGATCTCCCGGTGCAGGGCGATCGCGTCCGTGAGCTGGCCTTGGCCATGCAGCGCGTTGGCGAGCGTGTACTTGCCGAAGATCTGCAGCGTCAGGGTCTCGGCGCGCCCCGCGGGATCCTGCTTGCCGGCCCGTTGGGCGCAGTCGAGCACGAAGCGCGCCGATCGGGCGGCGGCGACATGCTCCCCGCGCATCCACTGGGCGAGCGCCAGCTGGGCGGTGGCGAAAGCCAGCCGGCGCTCGTCGCCGATCGCCTTGGCGACCTCCACCGCGGCGACCAGCGTCTCGGTCATGCGCTCGATCTCGCCCCGCGTGAGGTAGGCCTGGAACAGCATCAGGCGCGCATCGATCTCCTGCCGCTTGTGCTCCGCCGTCTCGGGCACGCCGGAGAGCAGGTCCAGCGCCCGCTGCAGGTGGGCGATCGCCTCGGCGATCGCCGATCGGTCCAGCGACTGGCGGCCGGCCTTCGCCAGGTAGGCCGCCGCCTTGGCGGGCGCGCCGGCTTCCGCGTGGTGGTGCGCCAGCGTGGCGGGCACCGTCGCGGCGATGGCCGGGAACTGCTCTTCGAGCGTGCGCGCGATGCGGCCGTGCAGCACCTGCCTGCGGTCCGTCACCAGGCCGTGGTAGGCGGCATCCCGCACCAGCGAATGCTTGAACCGGTAGCTGGCATCGGGTGGTACGCCGCGCTGGAAGACCAGCTCGGCGGCGACCAGCTGCCCAAGGCCGTCCCTCAGCTCCTGCTCCGGCAGGGCGGAGACGGCCGCGATCACGCCGTAGCTGAAGTCCCCCCCGATGGCGGCGGCGACCTGGGCGATGTCCTTCACCGCCGGCAGGCGATCGAGGCGCGCGGCCAGCGACGCGGAGAGCGTGGCTGGGACGGAGCGCGGCGGCAGCTTGCCCGTCAGCTCGTAGCGGTCGCCGACCTCGCGCACCATCCCGCTTTCAAGGACGAACTTGGTGACTTCCTCAACGTAGAGCGGCACGCCGTCGGTGCGCGCGACGATCTCGTCGATGACCTCGGCGGGAAGCGCCCGGCCCTGGGTCACGCCGCCGATCAAGGCCTTGACCTGCGCGGGGCTCAGCCCCGTCAGGGGAAGCGTGCTCGTATGCCAGGAGCTCGGCCATGGCGGCGAGAATTCCGGGCGCGCCGTTCCGACCAGCAGCATCGGCAGAGCCGGCATTTCCTCCACCGTGCGCGACAGCTGGGCCAGCGACGTTGGATCGATCCAGTGCAGGTCCTCGAAAACGGCGAGCACCGGCCGGATGGCGCAGAGCCGCCGGATTCCCTCCCACAAGGCCGCCAGCGTGCGCTCCCTCAGCTGCTGCGGGTCGAGGTCGGGCAGCGGGTAGCGGTCGCCTCCCGGAATCGCCAGCAGCGCCGCCAACAGCGCCACCTCCTCGCCCGACCACCTGCCGAAGGAGTCCAGCATGGCCTCGAGCTTGCGCAGCCTGACCTCCGGGCTGTCCTGGCGCCTCATGCCGGCAGCCCGCGTGAGCTGGGCGATGATCGGGTGCAGCGCGGTGTTCTGATGGTAGGGCGAGCAGTGATAGATCAGCGGGATGTACTGACCTGCCAGCCTCTCCTGCAGGGTGAGCGCGATGCGCGACTTGCCGATGCCGCCGTCGCCGGTCAGAAGCACGACGCGGCCGTTGCCCGCCTTGGCCTGCTCCCAGCGGCGCAGCAGGAGCTCGAGTTCCTCCTCGCGCCCGACGAGCGGCGACGCATCCATCCCGCGCAGCGCCTCGAAGCGGCTCGGAACCGCGTCCTCGTAGAGCACCAGGGCGGCATCGCCGGGCTCGGCCGAGCCGTCCAGGCTGGCGCCATCGAGGTTGCGGCAGGCGAACAGCCCGCCGACGATGCGCCGCGTGGCCCCCGACATGACGACGGCGCCGGGGTCGGCGAGCGAGGCGAGGTGGGCGGCAAGCAGCGGCGTCCGGCCGACGAGCCTGTGCCCCGGCCGCCGCCCGTCGGCAGCGGTGTCATCCACCAGGACGGGGCCGCTGGCGATGCCGACGCACGCCCGCAGTTCCTGGGTAATGAGCTCGCTCCTCAACTCGGCGACGGCCCTGGTGGCCGCGAGCCCCGCCCGCACGGCCCGCTCGGCGTCGTCCTCGTGGGCGCGCGGATAGCCGAAGCAGGCCTGGAAGCCATCCCCGAGGTGCTGCGCGATGAAGCCGCCATGGCTCTCCACGATCTCCCCCATGCAGCGGCCGCAGGCGGCCATGACCTTGTGGAGGTCCTCGGGGCCGAGGGTGGCCGCCAGGGCCTTCAGGCCGGCGATATGGCACACCAGCA
>DATBKR010000127.1:0-5549 GCA_036555805.1 Hyphomicrobiaceae bacterium
GATGCTGCTCGGCGTCATCATCGGCACCTACTCGTCGGTGTTCATCGCCGCGCCTCTCCTGGGCTACCTCGGCGTCAAGCGCGAATGGAGCGCCGGACCGCCCAAGCAGACAGGCGCCGCGCAACGCGCGAAAGCGGCGTAACACCTGTCATTCCGGACGGAGCGATGCGGGCGCTCGCGCGAGCGGCGCTCCGATCCGGGACCTCGTCGAACTGAGATGACCCCTGCAGAGGTTCCGACTCGCTCGGCGAGGTCCCGGATAGCCTCGCCCCTGCGGGGCTCGGCTTCCGGGATTACGGGTGGAGGGGCTCAATCCTCGAACGGGTCCTTCATGAGGATGGTATCGTCGCGCTCGGGGCTGGTCGAGAGCAGGGTGACGGGGCACTCGATCAGTTCCTCGATGGCACGCACGTACTTGACGGCCTGGGCGGGCAGCTCGGTCCAGCTGCGCGCACCGCGGGTCGATTGCGTCCAACCCTCGAAGCTCCGGTAGACGGGCTTGAGCCGCGCCTGGGCGTTGTGGCCTGCCGGCAGGCGCGCGATGCGCTCGCCGTCGAGGTCATAGCCGACGCAGACCTGGAGGGTTTCCAGCCCGTCGAGCACGTCGAGCTTCGTCAGCGCGATGCCGTCGATGCCCGCCGTCTTGACGGTCTGGCGCAGGAGGCAGGCATCGAACCAGCCGCAGCGGCGCTTGCGGCCCGTCACGGTGCCGAACTCGTGGCCGCGCACACCGAGCAGCTCGCCGGTCCTGTCGGTGAGCTCGGTCGGGAACGGGCCGGCGCCGACCCGGGTGGTGTAGGCTTTGGCGATGCCGAGCACGTAGCCGATGGCGCCGGGGCCTACGCCCGCGCCGATCGCGGCAGCCGCCGACACCGTATTGGAGGAAGTGACGAACGGGTAGGTGCCATGGTCCACGTCGAGCAGCGCGCCCTGTGCGCCCTCGAACAGGATGCGCTTGCCGGCGCGGCGCTCGCGGTCGAGCAGGTCCCAGGTCACGTCCATGAAGGGCAGGATCCCGGGCGCGACGGCCGCAAGCTCGGCCATCAGGCTATCCTTGCCGATCTCGGGCTGGCCCAGGCCGCGCCGCAGCGCGTTGTGGTGCACCAGGATGCGGTCCACCTTGGGGCCGAGCGTGTCGAGGTTTTTGAGGTCCTGCACGCGGATGGCGCGCCGGCCCACCTTGTCCTCGTAGGCCGGGCCGATGCCGCGCCCGGTGGTGCCGATCCTGCCCTCGCCTGCCGCGGCCTCGCGCAGGATGTCGAGTTCGCGGTGCAGGGGCAGGATGAGCGTGGCATTCTCTGCGATGCGCAGGCTCTCGGGGCTCACCGCCACCCCCTGGCTCACCAGCCGCTCGATCTCCTCGGTCAGCGCCCAGGGGTCCACGACGACGCCGTTGCCGATCACCGACAGCTTGCCGGCGCGCACCACGCCCGAGGGGAGCAGCGACAGCTTGTAGGTCTGGTTGCCGATGACGAGTGTGTGGCCGGCGTTGTGCCCGCCCTGGAAGCGCACGACGATGTCGGCGCGCTCGGACAGCCAGTCGACGATCTTGCCCTTGCCCTCGTCACCCCATTGGGCGCCAACCACCACGACGTTTGCCATGTCTTTACAACTTCTTGGCCACGCCGACCGGCGGCTTGCCGGGGCTGCCCCAGGTTGATTGCAGGCCGCACGGACCGCAACCCGCGGCCCTGCGCCTTGTCTCTGTCACACTTTTTGTAGATCCATGTGGTTTCGTGAGGAATAGCGCCGATTGGCGCGCTGAACAGCTTCCGGGGCAGCCGCGCACGCGTGGGTCCATCCCCGTCGCCAGCCCGGAATGCGCGCCTGTCTCGCAACTCACGCACAGGTCCTGCTAGGATGAAGCAGCGCGCCGGCGCGCGAGGGGAGATATAGATCATGAACAGCATTTTGTGGCGCGCCACCAGCGCGATCGTGCTTTCGGTGGCGTTGGCGCTGGTGTTCTGGCTGGTGCCGCAGCTGGAGCCGTCGACGTTCACCGGCTCGCCGGACCACACCATGTACGTCTTCGGGACCTTGTTCGCCGTGTTCTGGCTCTATCTGGTGGTGCAGGGCTATCCGCTGTCGCACGGGCCCGTGGGCAGCGTCGCCACGCACAACTTCGACAACATCATTTCCGGCATGCCGGCCCTGGTCGCGTTGTGCGCGATCTTCATCAACCTGGTCGGCTTCTGGCACCTGTCCGGGTTCAACATGGTGATCGCAGTGATGTCGCTGCTGGTTGCCATCTACGACCTGTGGGTGCTCGGGGGCGCCGCCGCGCAGATCAACCGCCTCACCGACACCTACAAGGTGGTGCAGTAGGGGATAGAGGTCAGGCGGATCTGACCCCGCGTTCCCTGTCACGGTCTGCGCCGGCTGCAACGCGGCACCGGCAACGGCGCAGCTTCCGCTGTCTGCCGTTTGCCGTTTACAATCCGCGCGTGTCCCAACGCGGAGGATCGCCGGATGCTGCTCAAGGTCGAACCCATCAAGCGCGATGAGTGCAGCCCCGAGGAATGGGAAGCGCGCGTCGATCTCGCCGCTGCCCACCGCATGGCCGTCATGCACGGGTTCAACGAGGGGATCTTCAATCACCTCACCCGGGTGGTGCCCGGCAGGCCCGACCGCTACTACCAGATCCCATTCGGCATGCACTGGTCGGAGGTGAGGGCCTCCTCCTTCATGGAGGTGGGCATCGACGACGGCAAGGTGAAGCGCGGGGCCGGCGACGTGGAGCGCTCCTGCTACTGCATCCACGCGCCCATCCATAAGGCGCTGCCGCAGGCCGTGGCCGTGTTCCACACCCATATGCCGTTCGCCAGCGCGCTCACGCGCCTGGAGGACCCGCGCATCAAGGAGATCGGCCAGACCGAGGCGGGCATGCTGGGCAAGATCGCCTACGATCAGGACTACACTGGCCCCGCTTTCGAGCCCGAGGAGGGCGAGCGGTTGGCCGGGGTGATCGGCGACAAGACCATCCTGTTCATGGCCAACCACGGCATTACCACGGTGGGAGAGTCCGTGGCCGCGGCCTACGACCGGCTCTACTACACCGAGCGGGCCGCCCAGGTGCAGATCTACGCCATGTGGACTGGCCAGCCTTTGAAGAAACTCTCCGAGCCGGTGGCGGAGAAGACCAGGAACAACATCGGCGGCGTCCAGTATTACACGGGGCTGAGCCCCGCCGAGCGCCATTTCGACGCGCTGAAACGCATCCTCGACCGGAAAGAGCCGGAGTACGCGGAGTAGGTCGGGTCAGCGCGATTGCGCGTAACCCGACATTTCACCAGATTCGCTGGCTTACATGCTTCCCGCCAACGGTCCCGGCCACCGGCATCGCCAGTGCCCCCCTTTTGGGGATGTGCCAGGTCGGTGTTGCCGCCCATGTCGGGGCCAGCCCGTCGCAAGGCGCGCCTATTCAGCCGTCCAGCCGCCGTCCACCACCAGCGATGTGCCGGTCATCAGGGCCGAGGCTTCGCTCGCCAGGAACACGATGGCGCCGGTCAGGTCTTCGAGCTGGCCGAGGCGGCCGAGCTTGATGCGCTTAAGCGTATCCTCGCGGAAAGCCCGGTTCTCGAAGAACGGCCGCGTCAGCGGCGTCTCGATGAAGGTCGGCGCCAGCGCGTTGACCCGGATCTTGTGCGGGGCAAGCTCAATGGCCATGGCCTTGGTAAAGCCCTCCATGGCGTGCTTGGTGGCGCAGTAGACCGTGCGGTTCGGCCCGCCGACGTGGCCCATCTGCGAGGAGATGTTGATGATGGAGCCGGGCCGGCCGGTCGCAACCAGCCCGCGCGCCACCGCCTGCGCCACAAAATAGGCTGCGCGCACGTTGAGCGAGAGGACGAAATCGAAGTCCTCCACCTTGACGTCGACGAACGGCGCCGGCCTGTTGGTGCCGGCGTTGTTGACCAGGATATCGAAGGGCTCCTGCCCTGCGATCGCCGCCCGCACCGCATCGACGTCGCATACATCGAGCGTTAGCGCTTGCGCCGACTGGCCGCGCGCGCGGATCGCTTCCGCCGCCTCCTCTATCTCGTTCGCGGTCCGCGCGGCGAGCGTTACATGCGCGCCGGCGTCGGCCAGGGCCGAGGCAGCGGCAAGCCCAATGCCGCGTCCGGCGCCGCTTACCAGCGCACGCCGGCCATCGAGCCGGAAGGAGGGCGTGGCTGCAAGTTCCACGGGTTACTCCGCCGGCGCGGCATAGGGCACATTGCGGCCGCCATAGCGGCGGATGCGGACATTGGCCTGTTCGGCGTGGCCGAGGAACCCCTCCAGCACGCACAACCGCGAGCAGTACTCGCCGATCCTGGCGCTGGCCTCGTCGGTGAGCACCTTCTGGTAGGTGCAGGTCTTCATGAACTTGCCGACCCACAGGCCGCCGGTGTAGCGCGCCGCCTTCCTGGTGGGCAGCGTGTGGTTGGTGCCGATCACCTTGTCGCCGTAGGCGACATTGGTGCGAGGACCCAGGAACAGCGAGCCGTAGTTCCGCATGCCATTGAGGAACAGGTCGGGGTCGCGCGTCATCACCTGCACGTGCTCGGAGGCGACGCGGTCGGCTTGCGCGATCATCTCCTCGGTGCTGTCGCAGACGATGACCTCGCCGTAGTCCTTCCAGGCCCGGCCGGCGGCGTCGGCCGTGGGCAGGATCGACAGCAGGCGTTCGACCTCGGCCATGGTCTCGTGCGCGAGTCTCTCGGAGTTGGTGATCATCACGGCAGGCGACGTCGGCCCATGTTCGGCCTGGCCCAGCAGGTCGGTGGCGCAGATCTCGGCGTCGACAGAGTCGTCCGCTATGATCAGCGTCTCGGTCGGTCCTGCCAGCAGGTCGATGCCGACGCGGCCGAACAGCTGCCGCTTGGCCTCTGCCACATAGGCGTTGCCGGGGCCGACGATCATATCCACAGGCTGGATGGTCTCGGTGCCGAGCGCCATGGCGGCCACGGCCTGCACGCCGCCGAGCACGTAGATTGCGTCTGCGCCGCCGAAGTGCATGGCGGCAACGATGGCGGGATGCGGGCCCCCCTTGTAGGGCGGGGCGCAGGCGATGATGCGTTTCACGCCGGCGACCTTCGCCGTGACGATCGACATGTGCGCCGAGGCGACCATGGGATAGCGTCCGCCCGGCACGTAGCAGCCGATGGAATTCACCGGAATGTGACGATGGCCGAGCACGACGCCGGGCAGCGTCTCGATCTCCAGGTCGCGCATCGTCTCCTTCTGCTTCTCAGCGAAGTTGCGTACCTGCGCCTGGGCGAACCGGATGTCGTCGAGATCGCGCTTCGGCACCTGGGCGATGGCGCGCTCGATCGCGGCCGGCGACAGCCTGAAGTCAGCCGGCGACCACTTGTCGAACTTCTCCGAGAGCTCGCGGATGGCCTGGTCCTTGCGCTCCTCGACCTGGCTCAGGATGCCCTCGACCGTCTCGCGCACCTTGGCATCGGCGGCCTTGATCGCGCTTGCATCCATTCCGCGTTTCAGCCAGCGGGCCATCGGTCTCCTCCCGACGTTTCTGGGCCTTGCAGCCGGGCGCCCGAGTCTGCGCCCTT
>DATBKR010000128.1:0-3288 GCA_036555805.1 Hyphomicrobiaceae bacterium
ACGTCGCGGGCGAGGCGGCGCATGTGGCGGCGGCAGTCGCCGTTGAAGATCAGCATGCCGCAGAACAGCTTGAGCACCGTGAGCAGCCGGGGGTTGGCGTGCTCGGGGTGCACGCGGCCGTACCACTTGCCGCCGATCGAGAACACCTTGCCGTCGATCCGGCCCACCGCCTCGTTGCGGTGACTGTAGAGCGTGTAGTCCCCGCCGAGATCGATCACATCGCGCCGCAGCCGGTAGAACTGCGGCTCCCCGTCGTTGAGCAGGAAGAACGAGAAGTCTTCCGGCGCCAGCAGCCACTTGTTGGCCGAACGCTCCACGCAGACCATGTTGTCGTGGTCGCCGGCGTTGACGGCGAAGCAGGTGACCGGCAGCCCGCGTGCCCCGAGCGTCAGCTGCAGGCTGCGGCCAATCATCAGGTCCGTGGTAGCGCGCCAGTTCAGCGTCTCGTTGAAAAGCTTCATGACGAGGCGCTTGTCCATGCCGGCGTTCTTGCGCCAGAGGTCCTCGCGGTAGCCGAGCAGCCCCGTGCGCTCGCCGTCCTCGATCACCTCGGCGAAGATATCCATGTCCGAGGTGAACTGGCGCGATTTGGCCCGGTTGCGGCTGTGCTTGTAGATGCCGAACTCAATCGAGTTGAAATTGGTGATCCAGACGTCGACGGTGAACTTGGCCCAGGCTGCCGCCTTGCCGGCCGCCCGCGCCTTGCGCGGCGGCGGCAGCGACGCCGCGCTCTCCACCTTGAGCGCGCGTTCGCGCACATCGGCCATCGCCTCGTTCGCGGCCTCCGCCGCAGCGGCCTCCGCCTCCAGCGCCACCGACCTGCTTCCGTCCGCCATCCCAGCACCTCCCAGAGCCCGAGCGCCGAGGAACGCGGTACGGATGGCGCGAATCACGAGTCAGCCGTGACAGTAACACTCCATCGTTGGCCCAGGGGCGCCGCGCCAACCCCGTCCAGGCGAAAGCTGTGTGTCGTGGCCGTCGTCACCGTAAAGGCCTGGCGCCGTAGCCGCAGGGTGGGTCAGGCCCGAAGGGCCGTAACCCACCATTCTCAAGGTACGACCCATGGAGACGTGTCGGGTTTCGCGCTGCCGCGCCAAACACGACCTGGCCGGCACGCCAAACGTGAACGGCAGCATCACAGGTTGAACTGATAGGTCGCCGGCACCCAGCGGTAGCTTGTGCCCGACTTCTCGACCCAGCCGAGCGACGGGAACGGCATGTGGAAGCCGGCCACTGGTATGCGGTCGGTCGCCACCATGTCGAGGACGCGCTTGCGCGTGGCGATCGCAGCGTCCTTGACGTCGTCGAACCCCGTTCCCCACTCGGGCTGCTGAATCGACACCACGTACTGGTTGGCAGCGTCCGCCCAGATGAGCAGGCGCGCATTCCCGCTCTCCACGTGGTAGGCGAGCATGCCCGGTGAATGGCCGTACGCGTTCACCGCCCGGATGCCCGTCACCACCTCGCCTTCGGGCTTGAGGAAGGTCGCCTTGTCGCCGAATGGAAGCGCGACCTTCCTGAACATCTCAAGATTGGCCTTGCGCGCCTCGCGCACGTTCTCGCCCTTGCGCCAGAAGTCGAACTCCACCTCGCCGAAGACATAGCGCGCGTTGGGGTAGGTGGACTGGCCGCCCTCGCCTCCCACCAGACCGCCGATGTGATCGGGATGGCCGTGGGTGATGACGACGACATCGACCTGCTCGGGACGATAGCCCGCCAGCGCCAGGTTCTCTGCCAGCTTGCCCGCCGTCGGCATCCGGCCCTTCGGATTGCCCGTGTCGAACAGAACGAGCTCCTTGCCCGTGTTCACCAGCGTGGGCACGTAGGGGTGATCGAAGTTGGTTGGAATGCCGTTGGCCTTGGCCAGCGCCTGCACGGCCTCCGCGGGCTGATCGGCGCCGAATGTAGGATGCAGGCTCGGGTTGTGGACGAAGCCGTCCAGGATGTTGGTGACCTCGAAACTGCCGAGCTTGAAGCGGTACACCTGGGGTCGCAGCACGCCCTGCATCGGCGCTGCGGCATGCCCCGCGGCCGGCAGGCCGGCGCCGGCCGCCAGCAAGGCCGCCCCGCCGCCCAATCTCAGTGCGTCACGCCGCGTAGGCGCACCGTCGCTCTGTGACATAGCACTTCCTCCCACGTTTCGGCTTTGGCCCCGAACTCGCGGCAGGCGACGACTGCAGCAGCAACCGCCAACGCGCACGGAACCTGACGCAGCCTATCCCGCTTCGGCCGTGCCGACCAGCGATCAGGGGGCATCGGAGGGCATCGGAAGACTGCGCGGCTCAGATCCAGCAACGCGTACCGGCGCCCGGCTGGTCGCCGTTGGGCCCGTTGTCGCTGTCGGTACAGCCCGTTGGCCTCATCGAGCGCGGACGGCACCTCGTGCCGAACCCCGGCATGTCGCCATCAGGCCCGCCATCGTTGTCGGTGCAGCCGGTCGGCCTCGCCGATCCCCGCCGGCACCTGATGCCATAGCCGGACTCGTCCTCGTAGCGCCCGGAGTCGTTATCCGAACAGCCGGTCGGCACCTGCGCGGCGCCGCGCCCAGCGCCGACCACAGCGGCGGCGGCCGCTCCGAGCCCCAGGCCGAGGGCGTTCAGGAGCGAACGGCGGCTGAGCCAGGGCCTGGAGGAGATATCGCCCTCGGTGAGGGTGAGAGGTCCGCCGGCCGCCGCCTTGCACATGCCGAGATCTCCAATAGGTCTCTAAGCAATGTTACGCCGGAGGCGTCGCAACCGTTCTGCCGCCGCCCGATGCCGCCGACCAACGCGCGCGGGCTCTCCCCGCACGCATGTCGCTTCTCCGGTCGGCTTCCGCCAGCGACCGCCGCCGCGCCTGCCCGACGGCCGCTATGCCCAGCGGCGTCAGTTCCCGAACAGGGCCGACAACGGGTTTTCCTGGCTCTGGTCGGCGTGCCGGCCGCGCCGCGCCTCCCTGATCTCCTGCTTGGTCGGCATGCCCTCGGCGGTCGGTAGCGACGGCGGCTCCAACGGCAGCGGCCGGCCCGCCAGCGCCAGGGCCACGCGCCTGTCGTGCCCGTAGATATCGCCGAACGAGTGCACCTGACCGTCCGGGGAAGCGACCATGGTGAAATACGTGATGTGCACCGGGATCTGCTTCGTCAGCGTTACTTCGTTGTTGCCGCCGCGCTCCATCATCTCGCGCACGCGCGCCGCCGACCAGCCCTTGTCCTCATCGAGCAGCACCTCGGCCAGGCGTCCGGGGTTCTGCACGCGCACGCAGCCGTGGCTGAAGGTGCGCACCGTCTTGTCGAACAGGTCGCGCTGG